>NZ_JBSGJD010000085.1:0-33879 GCF_053605405.1 Amycolatopsis sp. NPDC003861 | reverse complement strand
GCTCGCCGACCTCGGCCAGGCGGCGCGCCCGGGCCGCTGACCCCGCCGCACGAGCGGGACCGGCCGGCCGGTCCCGCGTAAAGTTTGTCCGGGGCGCCCGGGCCGGAGGATCGCCCGGCCGGGCGCCCGAAACAGCGCTGCGCGTTACGACATTCGGGCGGAAATTCGCTCCCCGCGCTGCAAAAATCGACGCGAGGCCCAAGATCATCCGGCACCGGCCGTGCCAGCACGTCACTGAACCGAGTGAACGCCACACCACGGCCTTCGGTGTCCCGGCGCCTCCGAACCATGGTTTCCGTAGCCCGGAACCGCCCCCATGCCCCGTTGAGCGCCTTGACATGCGGCGCTCCGAGTGACGCTCTCCCTGCCTGCTAACGAAAATCCGCGCTTTCCGTCTTCCCGAGGCAACCCGCAGTAATCCGGCCTTCGGAAGGGAAGTCATGTCGCGGAGATCCTTGTTCGTCGCGCTGACCACGGTCAGTGCGTTGCTCACCCCGGCCGCCGTCGCGGCCGCGGCGCCGCCGGGTGTCGATCCGGCCACCGTCGATCTCACGCTCTCCGCCGGGCAGAGCACCACCGTCACCAAGCACGTCACCACCTCCGCCGTCCCCCCGAACCCCGACCTCGTGCTGCTCGCCGACACGACCGGCAGCATGGCCGGCGCCATCGCCAACGTCCGCACGAACGCCGGTGCCATCACCGGGGACGTGCTCGCCGCGCAGCCGACCGCCCAGTTCGGCGTCGCCGAGTACAAGGACTTCACCGACTCCGTGCCCTTCAAGGTCAACCAGGGCATCACCGCCGACACCGCCGCCGTGCAGGCCGGCATCGACCAGTGGTCGGCCAGTGGCGGTGGCGACCTGCCCGAAGCCGACCTCAACGCGCTCTTCGAACTGGCCAGCGGCGCGGTCACCTTCCGCCCGGACGGCACCCGCATCATCGCCTGGTTCGGCGACGCGCCGTCGCACGATCCCAGCGGCGGGCACACCCTCGCCCAGACCATCGACGCGCTCAAGGCGGCGAAGATCCGGGTCGTCGCGGTCAACGTCGGCGCGCTGGACGCCGACGGCCAGGCGAGCGCCATCGCCACGGCCACCGGCGGCGTGCTGCTGAACAACGTGCCGTCGGACCAGGTGTCGCAGGCCATCCTCGACGGCATCAAGTCCATCGAGGTCACGGTCGCCCCGAAGGTCACCAGCTGCGACCCGCAGCTGACGCTCACCAATGCCCCGGCGAGCGTCAAGGTGCCCAGTGGGGACGTCGCGACGTTCACCGAGACCGTCGCCGCCAAGGCGGACGCCGCGCCCGGCACCTACCACTGCACGGTCGACTACCAGGTCGACGGCGTGTCCCGCGGGTACGTCGAGACGACGACCGTGCGGGTGCTCGGCCTGAGCATCAACGACGTCACGGTGAACGAGGGCTCCGGCGGCGCGCCGGTGCCGGCCACCTTCACCGTGTCGCTGCTCGGCGGCGCCGGCCCGAACCCGGTGTCGGTGCACTACGCCACCGCGAACGGCACGGCGACCGCTCCCGCGGACTACCAGGCGGCGAGCGGTGACGTGACCTTCGCGCCCGGCGAGACGACCAAGCCGGTGACCGTCCTGGTCAACCCGGACACCGTCGACGAGCCGGACGAGACGTTCACCGTCACCCTGTCCGCGCCCTCGGGCGCCGGGCTGGTGGACCCGACCGGCGTCGGCACGATCGTCGACGACGACCGGGACGGCGTCTTCTCCTGCACCGGCACCGCCGCGAACGTCATCGGCATCACCGCGGCCGTGGCGAACCCGGCGAACCTGCCCTGCGCCGACGACAGCAAGACCGTCCTCGACGCGACGCTCAACGCCGGCCTGATCAAGGTGCAGACGCACGCGCTGACCTCGTCGACCGACCTGGCCCCCGACAACCAGTCGGCGGCTCCGGCGGCCGGTGACCACGCGCAGGCGTCGGCCAAGATCGACAAGACGGTGATCAGCACGGTCGGGCTGACCATCGAGCTGGGCGTGATCCAGTCCCAGGCGGCGGCGACCTGCCAGCCGGCCCCGGGCGGGCTCGCCCCGGTGCTGACCGGCAGCTCGAACATCGCGTCGCTGAAGATCAACGGAGTCTCGGTCACGGTGGGCTCGGCGCCGCTGACCATCGCGCTGGTCATCGGCTCGCTGAAGCTGAACGGCCAGACCATCGCGAACGGCGTCGTGAAGCAGCAGGCCGTCGCACTGGAGACCCCGCTGGCGAAGATCGTGCTCGCGGAGTCCCAGGCCGACGTGCACGGCACCGCCGCGCACCCGGCCGGCAACCCCTGCAAGCGCTGATCCGGTGAACCCCGGGGCGGGCGGCTGCCGCCCGCCCCGGGCCTCACAGCTCGTGCGACGTCGTGTCGTCGGTCGTCACCAAGAGCGCGCTCCACGCCGCGGCCGGGCTGATGTTGAGCAGCACCGCGCGCCCGCCGAATTCCCCGGTTTCCCGGGCGCTGGAGAGGTTGAAGAAGACGTCGTTGGGCCCGAGGTGGCCGAAGCGGGCCAGGTTGTCGAAGCACGCCTTCGCGATCGGGACGCCGATCGCCTCCGACCAGTTCCGGAACGCCGCCGTGGACAGGTTCTGCGCGAGGTAGCACGGGACGTCGGCGGGACTCAGGCCGTTGCGGCCGAGCAGGCGGGTGACCAGCGCCCGCAGCCGGTTGCGGGTCTCCACGGCCAGCCGGAACGAATAGACCGCCGGGTCGGTGCACTCCTCCCGCCAGCGCGCGAACTCCTCGTCGCGGTACTCGACGCGGAACAGGTCCGCGTAAGTCCCGTTCGTCTCCAAGAGGACATCCCGGATCCGGAGTTCTCCCTCACGCCGCAACAGAAGCGCGCCACCGCTGTCGCCGTTGACCGTGACGGGGTGGCGGTAGCGCCCCGGCGTCGCGGGCTTGCTCCCGTGCAGGACGAGCACGTTTCCCAGCCCCGGATCGGCGCGCAGCAGCCCGTCCGCGGCGAGCAACGCCGGGGTGAGTGACGCACACCCGAGGCCACCGACGGAAAACGCCATCGCCCGGTCCGCGCCCAGCATCGCCTGCAGCCGGGTCGCTTCCGAGCTGACCAGCGTCTGCGGGGCCCGCGGCTCCACCGTCAGGACGACGTCGACGTCGTTCGCGTCGAGGCCCGCGGTGGCCAGCGCCCGCTCCCCCGCCCGGGCGGCGAGATCGGCCGCGGTCAGCGTGTCGTCGGCGGGCACCCGGTCGATGCCGAGCGCGGTGCAGGTCGCGCGTTCGGCGTCGGACAGCGAGGGCAGCTCGGCGACCGGCAGAAAAGTCTCCGGCAGGTACCAGGCCGAGGCGGCGAGCGCGATCACGGCAGTTCGGTGAAGGCGCCCAGGATTTCGTCGGCCAGCGCGTCCAGGCGCTCCTGGCCGACGCCGCCCGCCACGGCCAGCCGCAGTGCGCCGTCCCGCACCGCGCTGGTGACGACCAGCGGGAACCAGGACGCGACCGCGCGTTTGAGGTTCACCGACAGGTCCCAGCGGGTCCGCAGCAGGCGGACGCCGGAGTCGAACGCGGAGGTGTCGCTCGGCCCGTGCAGCACCAGGACCTCCGGCTCGGGCAGGGCCCGCAACCCGGCGGTCCCGGGCGAGTCCGGCGAGAGGTGGCGCAGCATCCCGTAGCCGACGCCGTCGTTCGGCACCGACCGCGCGCGGTCGGCGATCTCCGGCAGGCAGTCCCGGGCCGTGGTGCCCGGCCCGACCGGCAGCACCAGCGGGTGCAGCGTGGTGAACCAGCCCACCGACGGGCCGCGCCCGGCCAGCCGGAACGGGTTCGGCGTGGCCTCCCCCTCGGTCATCACGAACGCGCTCGGCGCGTCCTGCCACCGGGCCAGGCCGCAGGACACCGCGCACAACGCCGCTTCCCGGCCCTCGGCGCCGCCGGCCGACAGCAGGGTCGCCACCGCCGGGTCGTCGAGGGTCCGGGCGGTGATGCCGTCACCGGGCGCGCCGCCGATCGCGCCGGCCGCCGCGCCCGCCCGCAGGGTCGCCGTCCAGTAGGTCAGCTCCGCCGAGAGCTCGTCGGAAGCCGCCATCGCCCGCAGGTGCTCGGCCCATTCGCGCCACCGCGGCGGCCGGGGCGTGAGGGCGGGCGCGCGGCCCGCCGCGAGGTCCGCGAGCAGCACGTCGAGGTCGTCGAGGACGACCACAGTGGACATGTTGTCGAAGACGAAGTGGTTGACCAGCAGGACGAGCAAGCCACCGCGGGCACGGCCGCGGTCGTAGTGGCGGACGCGGAACAGCGGCCCGCGCGCCGGATCCATCTCCGCCTTCATCGCCAGGCAGTCGTCCGCGACGATCGCGAGTTCCTCGTCGGCGGTCAGCGGCGGGAGCACCTTGGTGTCGAACACGTCCGCCGCGGTGAGGTCCGCGACTTCGAGCCGGGCACCCAGCGCGTTGCGCCGCAGCCGGTAGCGCAGCGGTTCGTGCAGGGCGAGGAGGTGCCCGCTCGCCGTCCGGATCGCGGCGCCGCCGATCTCGGGGGTGGTTTCCACGGTGTGGACGTCGACGAAGTCGCCGACGTCGTCCGGCATCCGGTCCAGGAAGCTGAGCATGATCGGGGTCGGCGGGATCGCGCGCGGCGGCTCGGAAACCGGCACTTCCGCGGGCGTGGCGACGGCGGGACCGTCGACGACCGCGGCCCGGGCCAGTTCGCCGAGCGTGCGGCACTGCAGCAGCTGCTGCGGGGTGAAGTGGACGCCGTCCTTGGCCGCCCGCGCGGCCACCCGGACGCCGAGCACCGAATCGCCGCCGAGGTCGAAGAAGTTGTCCTTCGGGCCGACCGGGCCGCCGCCGGTCAGCAGGTCCGCGCAGATCGCGGCGAGGACCCGCTCGGCGTGGGCGGCGGTATCACTGTCCACAACGGATGGTGTGGTCATGGCGGGCTCCCGGTGGGTGGGGGCGGGGACCGGCTCGCCGTCGACGGCCGGGAGGGCGGCCAGGGGGCGGCCGGGTTCGCGCAGCACGGCGTCGAGCAGGCCGGGCAGGAGGCGGGCGAGCGCGTCGGCCGTCCCGCGGTCGAAGAGGGCGGTCGCGTACTCGAAGTAGCCGTCCATCGGCCCGTCCTGCTGGTCGATGACGCCGACGGTGAGGTCGAACTTCGCGGTGCCCGGCGCGATCCCGGCGACGGTGCCGGCGTCGGAAAAGCGCGCGCACTCCAGCCCGCCCAGTTCGGCGGTGTCCTGCGGGACGTTCTGGTAGGTGTAGGCGACGTCGAACAGCGGCTGGCGGCCGGGTTCGCGCGGCCCGCACACCGCCGAGACGATCTTCTCCAGCGGGATTTCCTCGTGGTCCAGGACGTGGGCGACGGTGTCCGCGCAGCGCCGGACCAGGTCGGTGAACGACAGCGCGCCCTCGACCCGGGTGCGGAACGGCGGCAGGTTGTTGAAGTACCCCATCAGGTCGTGCGTCGCCGGGTGCGTCCGGCCGGAGGTGGCCACGCCGACGACGACGTCGGTGAAGCCGGCCCAGCGGTGCAGCAGCGCGTCGACCAGCGCCAGCATGGTGACGAACGTCGTCACGCCGTGTTCGCGGCTGAACCGGCGGGCGGCCTCGGCGGCCGGTTCGGCGATGGTGAACTCGACGAGGTCGCCGTCGAAGGACTGGGCGGCCGGGCGGGGCCGGTCCAGCGGCAGCTGCGCGGCAGGCAGGCCAGCCAGCTCGGCGCGCCAGAACCGCAGGCCGCGCTCGAGGGTCTCCCCCGACAGGCGCCGGCGTTGCCAGGCCGCGAAATCGGCGAACTGGAAGGGCAGCTCCGGCAGCGCGGGCGCCCGCCCGGCCAGCCGGGCCTGATACAGCTCGGTGAAGTCGCGGAAGAAGATCGTCGGCGACCAGCCGTCGAAGACGATGTGGTGGTAGGTCCAGAGCAGGACGTGGTCGGCTTCGGCCAGGCGCACCAGGGTGACCCGGACCAGCGGGCCGGTGGCCAGGTCGAACGGACGGACGGCCTCCTCGCCGGCCAGCCGGTGCGCCGCCGCGGTGCGCTCGGCTTCGGGCAGCGTGCTCAGGTCGTGCACGACGAGCCGGGGACCGGGTTCGGCGAGGCGGGTGCACGGCACGCCGTCGTCGTCGAGGATGCAGGTACGCAGGATTTCGTGGCGGTCGAGGAGGTCCTGCACGGCCCCGGCGAGCGCGGCTTCGTCCAGGGGGCCGGACAGCCGGAGGTCGTGCGGGATGTTGTAGAGCGCGCTGCCGGGGTTGAGCCGGTCGAGGAACCACAGCTGTTCCTGGCCGAACGACAGCGGCAGGGGGCCGCCGCGCGGCAGCACGGCGATGGCGGGGACGTCGTCGGACGGGCGCCGCTCGGCCCGTACGGCCTCGATGCGGGCGGCGAAGGCCCGCACGGTCGGGTGGCCGTACAGGTCGGCGAACGTCAGCTCGATGCCGAAGTCGCGTTCCATGGTGCGCAGCGCGGTGATCGCCGCGATCGACGTCCCGCCGAGGGCGAAGTAGTCCGACTCGCGGTCGAGTTCGTCCTCCCCCAGTGCCCGCGCCCAGACTTCGGCGACCCGGCGCTCGGTGTCCACATCGGACACCACGGCGACCGGCTCGGCCACCGGGGTTTCGACGGACGGCGAGCCTGCCGGGCGGCACCAGCAGCGGACGCCTTCCAGCGGGTAGGCCGGCGCTTCGATCCGCGGCACGACCGTCCCGGCGTAGTGGCGGTCCCAGTCGAGCCGGACGCCCAGCCGGTAGAGCGTGGCCACCTGCCGCAGCACCGCTCGCCGTCCGGCCCCGGCGATCAGCTCGACGCAGCCGAGCTCGGGTGCCAGCCGGCGCATCGTCCGCGAGAGCACGCCGCCGGTGCCGAGCTCGACCAGCACCGCGCCGTCCCGGACGAACCCGCGCACCGCCTCGGCCAGCCGGCCCGAGTCGAGCGCCGAGCCGACGGCCCGGCCCGCCGCGGCGGCCAAACCGTCCTCGATGGACAGTTCGCCGCGCGCGATCCGCACCGACAGGTTGCCCGCGCCGGACCCGACGAGGTGGGTGTCGGGCAGGCCCAGCGACCGGGCCAGCCGGTGCAGCGCGTGGTGGACGGCGACCAACCGGGGGGCCGGTTCGCCGGGCAGCGGGTCGTCGCCGAGGACCGGCCACGCCGCGCAGAGGTCCGCCCAGAGCTCGGGTTCGACCCCGCCGTCGCCGGAGAACAGCAGCACCACGGGTGGGTCGTCCGCGGCGGGCGTGTCCGGGACGGCGGCCGACCTGAGGGCCGTGGCGAGCGCGGCGGGTTCGTCGGCGACCACGGCGATCCGGACGGGGTGGTCGTCGCGGCCGCGGTTCATCGCGTGGCCGACGGCGAGGACGTCGTGCCCGCTCGATTCGGCGAAGTCCGCAAGTTCGGCGCGGTAGCGGGCGAGTGCGGACGCCGTCTTCGCCGAGACCGTCACCAGGTGTTCGGTCCCGTCCGGGGCCGCGGGCTTCGGAGCCTCCGGGGGCTGCTCGACCACGGCGTGCACGTTGGTCCCGGTGAGCCCGAACGAGCTCAGGCCCGCGCGCCGCGGTGTGGCGCCCTCCCAGGGGCCGAACGCGGGGTTGACCCGCACCGGGCCGTCGAAGTCGAGCAGCGGGTTGGGGGTCTCGAAGTGCGCGGTCGGGTACCGGACGCCGCGCCGCACGCTGAGCACCACCTTGACCAGCCCGGCGACCCCGGCGGCGTTGTCGAGGTGCCCGATGTTGCCCTTGATCGAGCCGATCGCGCAGGACGGGGTGGTCACCCCGGCGTCGAGGAACGCCTGGCGCAGGGCCTCGACCTCGACGACGTCGCCGAGCGGGGTGGCCGAGCCGTGGCACTCGACGTACCCGACGGTGGCCGGGTCGACGCCGGCGTCCCGCCAGGCCGCGGTGATCACCTCGGTCTGGGCCGCCCGGCTCGGCGCGCTCATGCTGGCCATCCGGTAGCCGTTGTGGTTGACGGCGATGCCCTTCAGCACGGCGTGCACGTGATCGCCGTCGGCGAGCGCGGCGGCCAGCGGCTTGAGCACGACGATCCCGCCGCCTTCGCCGCCGACCGCGCCGGTGGCCTTCTCGTCGAACGGACGGCACCGGCCCTCGGGCGATTCGACCCCGCGGACCGGGACGTGCCCGGCCTCGCGGATCGGCACCGGCCGCACACTGATGCCGCCGGCCAGCGCCAGGTCGGCGGCCCCGCTGCGCAGCAGGGCGACGGCGTGGGCGACGGCGACCAGACTGCCGCTGCAGGCGGTGTCGAGGACGAGCGCGGGCCCGGTGAAGTCGTGGCGGTAGCTGATCCGCGCGGCGAGCGAGGCCGCCAGGATGCCGAGAATCTGCTGCGGGTCCTCCTCGTCGAAGAGGTCTTCGTAGTCGCTGCGCGAGCTGCCGAGCACGACGGCGGTGCGTGAGCCGCGCAGGGCCTGGGGCGCGTAGCAGGCGTTTTCGAGGGCTTCGTGGGCGAGTTGCAGGATCAGCCGCTGGTGCGGGTCCATCCAGGCGGCTTCGGCCGGTGGCACGCCGAAGAAGCGGTGGTCGAAGCGGTCGATCCGGTCGAGGTAGCCCATCGGCAGGTAGCCGGGGCCGGGCGCGAAGCCGTTCTCCCGCAACCGTTCCTCGGCCGGCTGCCCGGTGACGTCGCGCCCTTCGGCGAGCAGGTCGTGGACGGCCGCCGGCCCGTGGGCGCCCGGGAGCAGGGCGGACACCCCGATGATCGCCACGTCGTCGGTGCGCACCGGTTCCGGCCTCCTAGAGTTCGTAGTCCTGCGGCGGGTTCAGGCCGCGGTCCACGGCCCGGCCCAGCGCTTCGAGCGTGGGGTGCTCCAGCATCAGGGCGAGAGCGCCGACGGTGGGGTTGTCGAACAACGCCCGCGGCGCCAGCGCGGCACCGAAGTCGGCCCGCAGCCGGGCGGTGACCCGCAGGCAGAGCAGCGAGTCACCGCCGAGGGCGAAGAAGTCGTCATCGACGCCGACCTGGTCGACGGAGAGGACCTCGGCCCAGATCCGGCTGAGGGCCCGCTCGGTGGCGGTGCGTGGCGCGAGGTAGGGCGGCTCGCCCGCGGGGGGTGCGACGGCCGGGCGCTCGCGCGGCACTGCGGCGGCGCTGCTTGGCTCGCGTTGGCCGGCGGGCGAGCGCTCCCCCGGCCCCGTCAACTCGCGCAGCAGCTCCACGAGCTCCCCCACCAAGGCCTCCGCCGTCCCCCGGTCGAACAGCGCCGGGTCATATCCCAGCCTCAGACTCAGCGGCTCGTCGTCGCGCGCGCTGCCGTGGGCGATCAGCACCAAGGGATAGTTGGTGATCTCGACCGCCGTCATCTCCGCCACGTGCAGGCCGCGCTCGGCCAAAGCTTCGCGGTCGAACGGGTAGTTCTCGAAGACCACGATGCTGTCGAACAGCCCTGTCCGGGCCGGCAGCCCGCTCCAGCGGCGCAGCGCCGCCAATGACACGTGCCCGAAACGGCGGGCCTCGGCCTGGTCGGCCTGCAACCGCCGGAACCAGCCCGGCCCGTCGTCCGCGACCGTCACCCGGACCGGGACCGTGTTGACGAACATCCCCACCATCCGGTCCACGCCGGACAGTTCGGGCGGGCGGCCGGACACCACCGCGCCGAAGCAGACGTCCGGGTCGCCGCCGTGCCGGGCCAGCAGCCGCGCCCACGAGCCCTGGACGACGGCGTTGACCGTCAGCCGGTGCCGCCGCGCGAACGCGGCCACCCGGCCGGAGTCCACTGCGGACAGTGAGCGTTCCACTGTGGACGTCGAGCGGGCGCGGTGGGCACGGCCCGGCGGGCGGTCGTACGGCAACCGCGTGGGGGTGAGCCCGGAAAGGGCCTTGCGCCAGTGGGTTTCGGCGACCGCCGGGTCCTGGCGGGCCAGCCAGGCGAGGTGGTCGGCGAACGGGCGGCGGCGTTCGGCGGGCAGCCCGGACAGGTGCGCGAGGACGTCGGTGAGGACCTCGAAGACGCTCCAGCCGTCGAGGATCACGTGGTGGAACGTCCACAGTGTCCGGACCCGGGTGTCGTCCAGCCGGACCAGGGTGACCCGCATCAGCGGCGCCACGGCGGGGTCCAGCCCGGCTTCCCGGTCGGCGGCGAGCAGTTCGGCTTCGTCGTACGCGCGCCCGTCGTGCACGGTCACCGGCAGGGTGACGGCCCGGTGCACGACCTGCACCGGCTCGCGGACGCCGGTCCAGTGGATCGCCGTCCGCAGCGCGGGGATCTCGTCGACCGCCCGCCGCCAGGCGCGTTCCAGGGCCCCCAGGTCGTCGACGCCGGTCAGCGTGAAGCAGACCTGTTCGAGGTAGGTGCCGGGTTCGGACAGGCTGTGGAACAACATCCCGGCCTGCATCGGGGTGAGCGGGTAGACGTCCTCGACGTGCCGGCCGTCGCCGAGGACCCGGTCGAGTTCGGCCTGGCTCGCCGCGGTGAGCGGGAAGTCGGACGGCGTGCGGCCGCCGGCGCCCGGCTCGGCGCAGTGGGCGGCGATCTCCCGCAGCGCGGTCAGCGTCTCGCCGGCCAGGCGGGTGACGGTGCCGGCGTCGTGCGTGCCCGGGGAGTAGGTCCACTCGAATTCGAGTTCGCCGCCCGCGGTGACGGCCGCGGTGACATCGAGGCGCGAGGTGCCGGTGACGTGCGGCGCCCGGCTCAGCCCGATGGCGGACGGAGCGCCACGGAACAACGCACCGGACTCCGGCTCGGCGTCGAAGCGGCCCAGGTAGTTGACCGCCGCCACCGGGCGGGTCTCCGGCAGCTCCTCCTCCCCCAGGTACCGCAACGCCCCATACCCCAGCCCCCGGTCCGGGACCGCGCGCAAACACTCCTTCACCGCCTTCAGCACCGCACCCCACCCACCGTCCCGGGGTACCTCCACCGGGCACGGGTACAGCGTCGTGAACCAGCCCACCGTCCGGGACAGGTCGACGTCCTCGAAGACGTCCTCGCGGCCGTGTCCCTCCAGCTCCAGCAGCACCGCCGCCCGCCCCAGCCAGCCGCCCAGGACCCGGCCGAGCGCGCTCACCAGCACGTCGTCGATCCGGGTGCGGTAGGCGGCGAACGTGTCGCGCAGCAACGCCGCCGTCTCGTCCGCGGCGAGCCGGACCGTCACCGCGCGAGGCGGCCGCGGGTCGCCGTCCGGCCCGGCGCCCGGCGCCGTCCGGCGCCAGAACCCGGCGGCGAACCCGCCCGCCGCCACGTGCCCGGCCAGCCGGCGGGACCAGTCGCCGAACGACGTGGTCCGCGGCGGCAGCTCCACCGGCCGCCCGGCGCGCGCCGCGGCGTAGGCGGTGCGCAGGTCCGCCAGGAGGATCCGCCACGAGACGCCGTCGACGACCAGGTGGTGGGCGGCCAGCAGCAGCCGCGAGCCGTCCAGGACCGCGGTGAACAACGGGCCGCCGTCCAGCTCGAAGAAGTCCATGGTGGACACCGGGCCGGCGCGGAAGGCGGTGAACGGTTCCGTGTACTCCTGCCGCCACTCGCCGCCGGCCCGGCGGAAGCGCAGCCGGAGCGCGTCGTGGTGGTCGACGAGCGCCGCGACCGCGGTCCGCAGCGCCGCCTGGTCGACGTCCGCGGCGAGCTCGGCTGACACCCATTGGGTGAAGTGCCCGGGGTGCTCGGTGATCGTCTCGAAGAACCAGTGCTGGATCGGCGACAACGGCACCGGGCCGGACGGCCGGGGTGCCTCGCGCGCCGCGGGTGCCTCCCACACCCCCGCCGCGGCCAGCTCGGCCGGGGTCTGCCGGAGGAAGACGTCCTTGGCGCTCAGCCGCAGCCCGAGCTGGCGGGCGCGCGCCACGACCTGGATGCCGAGGATCGAATCGCCGCCCAGTTCGAAGAAGTTGTCCCGCGTGCCGACGTGCTCGACGCCGAGCACCTCGGCCCACACGCGCGTCAGCAGCTCCTCGGCCGGGCTGCGCGGCGCCGTGCGGACTCCGGCGGCTCGCGGCCGCGGCGCCGGCAGCGCCCGGCGGTCGACTTTGCCCTGCGGTGTCAGCGGGAACCGGTCGAGCAGCACCAGCGCGCCGGGGACGAGGTGGCCCGGCAGGCTCTTCCCCAGGAACTCCCGCACGGCACCGGGCTCGACCGGCCGGCGGGGCACCACGTACCCGGCCAGCCGCTTGTGGCCGGGGGTGTCCTCGCGCGCCACCACGACGGCCTCGGCGACGTCCGGGTGCCGCCGCAGCGCCGCCTCGACCTCGCCCACCTCGATCCGGAAGCCGCGGATCTTGACCTGGTCGTCGGACCGGCCGAGGAAGTCGAGGACCCACTCCTCGCCGGCGCGCCAGCGCACGACGTCGCCGGTGCGGTACAGCCGGGTGCCGTCGCCGAAGGGGTCGGCCACGAACCGGTCGGCGGTCAGGCCGGGCCGGTCGAGGTAGCCGCGGGCCAGGCCGCTCCCGCCGACGTACAGCTCGCCGGGCACGCCGGCCGGCACCGGCGCGAGGTGGCTGTCCAGCACCAGGCAGCGCGTCCCGGTGATCGGCCGCCCGATCGGCACCGGCCGCCCACCGTCGCCGTCGCGGACGCGGTGGCAGGCGGTGAACGTGGTGCCCTCGGTCGGCCCGTAGCCGTTGACGAGTTCGAGGTCCGGGCACCGGCGCAGGACCGCCGCGCACTGCCGCGGCGACAGGACGTCGCCGCCGGACACGAGCCGGCGCAGACCCGCGAACACGCCGGGATCGGCCGCCGCCACCTCGTGGAACATCCCCGCGGTCAGCCACAGCGCGGTGACGCCCTCGGCGCGGACGAAGGCGCCGAGGGCCTCGACCGACGGCACGTCTTCCGGATCGATCGCCAGCCGCGCCCCGGACAGCAGCGCACCCCAGATTTCCAGGGTCGAAGCGTCGAAGGACAGCGGCGCGTACTGCGTCGCGACGTCGTCGGGCCCCAGCCGGGCGGATGCGTCGGCGCACAACCGGGTCACCGAGCGGTGCTCGATCAGCACGCCCTTGGGCCGGCCCGACGACCCGGAGGTGTAGAGCACGCAGGCCAGGTTCTCCGGCCGGGCCCGGCGCGGCGGGGCGTCGCCGGGCCCGCTTCCGTCGTCCGAGAGCAGCACCTGCGTCCCGCGGGGAACCCGGTCGCGTGCCGCGCGGGTCGTGACGACCGTCTTGGCGCCGGAATCGGTCAGCAGCAACGCCAACCGTTCGTCCGGGTAGCGCGGGTCGAGCGGGACGTAGGCGCCGCCGGCCTTCAGGATCGCGAGCATGCCGACGACCGCGTCGATCCCCCGTGGCACGCACAGGCCGATCCGGACGTCCGGGCCGGCGCCGCGGGCGATCAGGGCGTGGGCGAGCCGGTTCGCCCTGCGGTCCAGCTCCCGGTAGGTCACCGCGGTGCCGGCGCCGGTCACGGCGAGGGCGTCCGGGCGTTCGCGGACGCGCTCGGCGAAGACGTCGAGGACGGTCCGGCCGGGCCCCTCCACCGGATTGCGGCCGACGGCCAGGAGTTCCCGTCGTTGCGCGGGCGCCGGGAACGGCAGCCGGGACAGCCGCCGGCCCGGGTCGTCGGCGATGCCGGTGAGGAGGGTGCGCAGGTTTTCGGCCAGCCGCCGGATGGTGTCGGCGTCGAAGAGGTCGGTGCTGTATTCGATGGTGGTGCGGAGGCCGCCGTCCCGCGGCTCGAACTCCAGGGTGAGGTCGAACTGGGCCGAGTGCCGGGGCAGGTCGGCCTCCTCGACGGCCAGCCCGGCGAGCTCCGGCAGCGCCGAGGGCGCGTTCTGCAGCACGACCATGGCGCTGACCAGCGGCGACCGGCTCGCGTCGCGGTCCGGGGCGAGCAGCTCGACCAGGCGGCCGAAGGGGACGTCGTCGTGGGCCATCGCGTCGAGGGCGGTCGAGCGGACGCCGGTGAGGAAGTCGGCGAAGGACGGGTCGTCGTCGAGCCGGGAGCGGATCACGACGGTGTTGACGAAGAAGCCGACGAGCCCGGCGAGCTCGTCCCAGGACCGCCCGGCCGTGACGGTGCCGAGCGCGATGTCGCGCTGGCCGGTGTAGCGCGCGAAGAGGACCTGCGCGGCGGCGATGAGGGTCATGAACAGCGTGGCGCCGCGCTGCCGGCCGAGTTCGGCGAGCCGGGTGGTCACGGCCGGGGGAACGGTGAAGCGGTGCGTTGCGCCCGCTGTCCCGCGCACGGCGGGCCGCGGGCGGTCGGCGGGCAGCTCCAGTGCCGGGACCCCGGAGAGCTGCCGTTCCCAGTAGGCGATCCGGTCGTCGAGCTCCGGGCCGGCGAGCCGCTCGCGTTGCCAGGCGGCGAAGTCGGTGTAGCGCAACGGCAGCGGGGGCAGCTCGGCGCCGGGGTCCGAGTAGAGCAGGCCGAGCTCGTGGGCGAGCACGCCCATCGACCAGCCGTCGGTGATGATGTGGTGCAGGACCAGGACGAGCAGGTGGTCGTCTTCCCCGAGGCGGAAGACGGTGGCGCGGAAGAGCGGGCCGCGGGCGAGGTCGAAGGGCCGGTGCACCTCGCGTTCGACACCGTCGGCGGCGCGGACGTCCGGCCGGATGTCCGGCGGCGGCCCGACGACCTGGACCCCCCGCCCGCCGACGGTGGGGAAGGTCGTCCGCAGCGACTCGTGCCGCTCGGCCAGCGCGGTGAGGGCCCTGGCCAGTGCGTCGACGGAGAGGGGGCCGCGCAGGCGGAATCCGGCGCTGGTGTGGTATTCGGCGCTGCCCGGGGCGAGCTGGTCGAGGAACCAGAGCCGTTGCTGCCCGGAGGAGAGGGGAAGGGCGGCGCCGGGCGTGGCACGGGCGGGCGCGTGCCCGGAGTGCGCGGCGGGCAGGGCCGCGGCAAGCCCGGCAACGGTCCGGTGCGCGAAGACGGCTTGGGCGGCCAGGGCGGTCCCGAGGCGCCGGTTGAGCGTACCGGCGACGCGCATGGCGAGGATGGAATCGCCGCCGAGCTCGACGAAGTCGTCATCGGTGCTGATGTGGTCCAGGCCGAGCGAGTCCCGCCAGACCTCGGCGACGAGCGCTTCGGCGGGACTGCGCGGGGAGGTGCCGTGGGGGCGGCCGGGGTCGGGCAGGGCGCGGCGGTCGAGCTTGCCGTTGGCGGTCAGGGGGAGGGTGGCGAGTTCGACGAACCGGGCGGGGATGAGGTGCTCGGGCAGGCGGCTGCGGAGGTAGGCGCGCAAGTCGGTGCCGGAATTCGGCTCGGTTCCCACGGCGGCCTTGGCCCGGGTCTCCGCGCAGGTGCCCGCGGCGGCCTCCGCCCCGAGCTCCGGCCCGCCCTGAGGCGCGGGCCTTGCGCCGGACTTCGGCCCCACCACCAGCTCGGTTCCCGCCCCGGCCACCAGCGCGGCCCCCGCACCGCCGGTCTCCGAAGCCGTCCTCCGCACGACATACGCGACCAACCGGTCATCCCTGCCGGTGCGGCGAGCCATCACTGCCGCGGCCGCCACGTCCGGGTGGGTCAGCAGGGCCGCCTCCGTTTCCGTCGGGTCCGTCCGGATGCCGCGGATCTTCGCCTGGTCGTCGGTGCGGCCGAGGTAGTCCAGCAGGCCGTCTTCGCGGTGGCGGACCTGGTCGCCGGTGCGGTACATCCGCGTCCCCGGTGGTCCGGCCGGGTCCGCGATGAACGCCGCCGCCGTGGCGCCTGGGCGGCCGAGGTAGCCCCTTGCCAGGCCGGCTCCGGCCAGGCAGAGCTCGCCCTCCCGGGCCGGGCGCAATGCGGTGTCCCGTACCTCGGCGCGAGTTCCCGCGATGGGGCGGCCGAGCACCGCTCGGTCCTCCGGCACGGTGTCGCACAGCAGACTGTCCACTGTGGTCTCCGTGGTTCCGTAGGCGTTCCACACCACGATCCCGGCGGCGCGCAGCTCGGCCCCGAGGTCCGGATCCACGGGCTCGCCTCCGGCGATGACGAGGCGTGGCCGCGCGGGGCCGTCCAGCAGGCCGGCGAGGATGAGCATCCGGAGGTGGGACGGGGTCACGTCGAGCACGTCGATCCGCGCGGCCGCCAGCGCCGCGACCGTCTCCCGCGGGTCCAGCCGGTCCAGGACGTGCAGTTCGTGCCCGGCCAGCATCCACAGCAGCGGCACCCACGAGGCGTCGAACGACAGCGCCGCGGTGTGCGCCACCCGCAGCCGCTCGCCGGCGGTTGCGAAAAGGCCGTCGCGGTGGGCTGCGAACAAGGCGAGGAGGCCGCCGTGGGTGCCGAGGACGCCGCGCGGGCGGCCGGTGGAGCCGGACGTGTAGAGGACGTAAGCGAGATTCTCCGGCCGGATCCGCGGCGGGGAACCAGCCGAGCAGCCGCCCTCCAGGAACACCGGCACGCACCGGCTCGGCAACTCCCCGGCCAGATCCGGCCGGGTCAGCACCAGCGTGACCCCGGCGTCCGCCACCAGCGCCGCCCGGTGCCGCGGCGGGTGCGCCGGGTCCAGCGGCACGTACGCCGCCCCCGCCTTCAGCACTCCGAACAGCGCCACCACCATCTCGGCCCCGCGCTCCAGCAGGAGCCCGACGCGGGTCTCCAGCCCCGCGCCGCACGACGCCAAACGCCGAGCCACTTCGTCGCTGCGGGCCGCCAGTTCCGCGTACCCCAGCCGGGTCCGGCCGCACACCAGCGCGGTTTCCGCCGGCGTGCGCGCAGCCTGGTGGGTCAGCAGATCGCCCACGCTCTCCGATGGTCCAGTCATCCCCAGAATTCCCCGTGCACGATGCCGGAAATCCCGGCGGTGACGAACTCCGGATACTTCCAGCGGCTTCCTGCGGTCGGCAAGCCGCCGATCGAGGGATCGGCCGTCACGGTCCATAATTGCCGCCGATTAGCACGGAAATTGATCGTCCAATGAGGACAACAAAAGCAATTACGCCGTTCGGCGCCGTCCACGCACCTGAGACCGTGTTAGCTTCGGACGAGGGGCATCGCTCGAGGGAGGGCGCGTGACGAGCCGGCAGCCGGTGAACGCCGACGACATCCTGGCCGAACTGACCCGGTTCTTCACCACCGCCACCGCCGGGAACACTCCCGGCCCCGACGAAGACTACTTCGCGCTCGGCCTGGTGAATTCGCTGCTGGCGCTGAAACTGGTCACGCACGTCGAACGCCGCTTCGGCATCGAAGTCGCGACCGAAGACCTCGACCTCGACAATTTCCGGACCATGAACCGCGTCACCGCCTTCGTGCTCCGGAAACGGACCACAATGGACGGCTATCCGGCGGGGTGAGCCGCGATCGGCAGCAGTTCGAGCGTTTCGGCCGCCAGCCGGTCCGCACCTTCCCGGAAATCCGCGTCCAGCTTGCGGAACAACGTCTCGGCCTCGATCGCGGGCCAGTCCCCGGGCAGGTGCCCGGCCGGCAGGTGCGGGTCGCGGCGGACGACGTGCAGCCAATCCGAGTGCAGCACCAGCCGACGCGTCAGGTCGTCCGGGAACGACGGCTTCCCGCCGTCCCACTTCTCCAGGAAGTCGTGGTAACGCGAGGCGATCGTCGCCGTGTCGAACGCCTTCCGGACGAGCTCGGCCGCCTCCGTCGGCCTGGCCGGGTGTGCCGTGAAGACCGTGACGTGCCCGTCCACGCCGAGCTGCTCGACGATGGCCGTCACGTCGCGGACGCCGGGAGCGACCCACAACCCGTTCTGCAGCAGGCCGAATCCCGCCCAGGTCAGCTGGCGGCGCAGGTCGTGGCGGTCGCCGCGGCGGGTGTCGGGCAGCGAGAAGCCGACCAGGGTCCAGGCGCCGTCCTCGGCCCGGTTGACCGCGCCCGTCTCCCAGATCCGCCGCCTGCCGTCCTCGAGGACCGCGGCGAGGCGCTCGCTGAGACCGAAGTAGACCTTCCGCCCGTGCCGGTGCCGGGTCAGCAACCCGGTGCCCGCCATCCGGGTCAGTGTCGAACGGACCGCCTCCTCCGAGACGCCGACGCGGCCGAACACGTCGATCACGCTGCCCGAGTAGATCGCGCTCGCCCGGCCGAGCAGGTGGATGCCCAGGAACGTGAGCATGACGGACTTCGGGCGGGGCCCGGAGCCGGTCTCGGCGGAAGACGTCACGAGCGCCAGCGTAACCCGGCCCGGCGACCACTTGATGTTGTGCAGAATATTGACGGCCGTCATGGCCCTGACTAACGTTGAGCTCCGCTCCCCCGTCGTCCGCACCCGGACGAACCTGCCCTCCGCAGTGCCCCGCCCCCGAAGACGAGGGTGAACCCCATGAGCACTCAGCTCCGCAGAGCGGTCGCGTCCAGCTTCCTCGGCAGTCTCATCGAGTACTACGACTTCCTCCTCTACGCCACGGCGAGCGCGGTGGTCTTCGGGAAGGTCTTCTTCGCCGACCTCGATCCGGCACTGGCCACGGTCGCCAGCTTCGGCACGTTCACCACCGGCTACCTCGCCCGCCCGCTCGGCGGCCTGATCTTCGGCCACTTCGGGGATCGCCTGGGCCGCAAGCGGATGCTCGTGCTGACCATGACCCTGATGGGCGTCGCGAGCTTCCTCATCGGCCTGCTGCCCGGCTACGACCAGATCGGCCCGATCGCCCCGATCGGCCTGGTCCTGCTCCGCGTCGTCCAGGGCATCGCGGTCGGCGGCGAGTGGGGCGGCGCGGTGCTGATGTCCGCCGAGCACGCGCGGACGCGCCGCGGCCTGTGGGCCGGGTTCACCAATGCGGGCGCGCCGAGCGGCATGGTCGTCTCGACGCTCGTCATGTCCGCCACCGCCGGGCTGACCTCCGAGGCCGACTTCCTCGCCTGGGGCTGGCGGATCCCGTTCCTGCTCAGCATCGTCCTGCTCGCGATCGGCCTGTTCGTGCGTTCCCGCGTCGACGAGACACCCGCGTTCCTGGCCGCCCGCACGGAAGAACGCCGGCGGCTGCCGCTCGTGGCCGTGCTGCGCGACCACCCGCGCGTGCTGGCGCTGAGCGTCGGTGTCGGGCTCGCCGCGTTCGTCGTCCAGGCCACGCTGACCACCTTCGTGCTCGCCTACGGCGTCCAGCACGGGCACCCACGGCAGGAAGTGCTCAACGCGCTGACCCTGTCGTCCGCGTGCGCGGTGGCCGGAATCCTGCTGTGGTCGGCGCTTTCGGACCGGATCGGCCGCCGCCCGGTCGTGCTGGCCGGGGTGGCCGCCATGGCGGTGTTCGGGTTCCTGCTCTTCCCGATGGTCCGCAGCGGCAGCGGGCTGCTGCTCGTGCTCGCGCTGGTGATCGGCCAGGGCGTCATCCACCCGATGATGTACGGGCCGCTGGCCGCGCTGTACTCCGAGCTGTTCGACACCGAAAGCCGGTACACCGGCGCGTCGCTGGGCTACCAGCTCGCCGGGCTCGGCGCCGGGTTCGCCCCGCTGATCTTCGCCGAGCTCCAGCGCGCCAACGGCGGCGGTTCGACCATGCCGGTGTCGTGGACCATCGCCGCCTTCTGCCTCCTGTCGGCCGTCTGCGTGCTGGCACTGCGGGAGACCCACCGCCGCGACCTCACGCCCGAGCCGAGTGTGCCGGCGGCCGTCCAGCGGGAAGGACACCGAGGATGAGCCACTGGCTCCGCCGGGCCGGCGCCCTCGTCGCGACGGCGCTGATCGCGTTCGGCCTCACCACGGCGACCCCGGCCCTGGCCGCCACCCCCGCGCACTACACCGGGCAGCTGCCCGACGGCGCGAGCTGGGTGGCGGACGTGCCGGCCGCCTGGAACGGCACCGTCATCCTCTACAGCCACGGCTTCGGCCCCCTGGAAGCGCGCAACGCCCCCGACGAGCCGACCGGGCAGGCCCTGCTCTCGGCGGGGTACGCGCTGATCGGCTCGTCCTACAGCGGACCGTCGTGGTGGGCGCTCGCCTCCGCCCCGCGGGACCAGTTCGCCTCGCTCGACGCGCTCGTCCGGAAGATCGGCGAGCCCCGCCGCACGATCGCGTGGGGCACGTCGATGGGCGGACTGGTCAGCGCCCTGGAAGCCGAGTCCGGCAACCGGCGGCTCGACGGCGCGCTGACCACGTGCGGCCTGGTCGCGGGCGCGCTGAACCTGAACGACTACCAGCTCGACGGCGAATACGCGCTCTCGCGCCTGCTCGCCCCGGCGCAGCCGGTGAAGCTGGTCCGGTACGCGAGCGCCGACGAAGCGACGGCGGCGGGCGCGGCGCTGACGAAGCTCGTCACCGACGCGCAGGGCACGGCGGCCGGCCGGGCCCGGATCGCCCTCGGGGCGGCGCTGATGAACACGCCGCCGTGGCTGACCGGTGACGCCCCGCCCGGGCCCGCCGACTACGCCGGCCAGGAACAGCAACAGCAGCAGGCGCTCGCGCAGTTCGTGCTCGGGTTCGTGGTGCCCGGCCGCTACCAGATCGAACTGGCGGCCGGCGGGAACAGCGCGGCCAACCGCGGGGTCGACTACCGGGCGCTGCTGTCCGGCAGCCCGCTGGCGCGGCAGGTCCGGGCGCTCTACCGCACCGCGGGCCTCGACCTCGACGCGGACCTGGCCGACCTGACCCGCCACGCGGACGTCACGCCGGATCGGCAGGCCGTCGCCACGCTCGCCCGCACGTCCACGGCGACCGGGCACCTGCGCGTCCCGTCGCTGGCCATCCACACGACCGCGGACCACCTGGTCCCGGTCGAGCAGGAGAACTGGTACGCCCACCGGGTCCGCGCGGCGGGACGGGAACCGCTGCTGCGGCAGGCGTACGTCGAGGCGGCCGGGCACTGCGCGTTCCGGCCGTCGGAGACCCTGGCGGCGTTGCACGCCCTGGAATCCCGCATCGAGTCCGGGCACTGGCCCGACCTCCGGCCGGAGCGCCTCAACGCGGCCGCGGCCGAACTCGGGGAGCCGGGCCGCTACCTCCGCTACACGCCGGCCCCGCTGACCGGCGCGGACCGCCGCTGAGGCAGGGGGCGGCCGCACTCCTCGGCGGCCGCCCCTTGCGTCACGGTAAATCGATTCTTTCCGAACTTGCATTTGATGTTAAGTGCGAGGGTCCCTAGCGTGGTCGGCATGAACCTCACCGTCCTCGCGGCGTCCGGCCGGACCGGACTCGCACTGACCCGGGAAGCGTTGCGGCGCGGGCACAGCGTCACCGCGATCGCCCGGGATCCCGGTCGTATCGACCTTCCCGCGTCGGCTCGGCTGCACAAGGTGGCGGGCGACGTCGAAGACCCGGCCGGTATCGCCATCGCCGCCGGCTCGACCGTCCTTTCCGGACTCGGCACGGACCGGGCGGGGATCCTGCTGGCCGGCGCGAAGGCGGTGGTCGCCGCCGGGCCGTCGCGGATCATCTGGCTCGGGGCCTACGGCACGGGGAAGTCGGCATCGGTGGCCGGGCCCGCCGCGGGTGCGCTCACGAAGCTGCTGGGCGACCGGCTCGGCGACAAGGTCGAGGCCGACGAGACGATCCTCGCGGCCGGCGGCACGGTGTTCCACGCGGGCCTGCTCACCGACGGCCCGGAAAGCCCCCACCGGCGCACGGTCGGGCTGGAAGCCGGGCCCCCGCTGGACTTCGAGGCGGTGATCAGCCGGGCGACCGTCGCCGCGGCGATGCTCGACGAGGCCGAGACACCCCGCTTCGCAGGCACCATCGCGCTGCCGCTGCCGGAATGACCGCTAGTCGGTGATCTCCTCCAGGGCCGCCCGGACCTGGCCGCGGAGCCAGGCGTGCGCGGGGTCGGAGTCGTAGCGCTGGTGCCAGGTGCAGCAGATTTCCGCGGCCGAGGACGCTGCCGGGAGCGGGCGGGTGATCAGGCCGAAGGCGTCGATCAGCGGGCGGCCGAGCACCGCCGTGCAGCTGACGAGCGCGTCACTGCGCACCGCCAGCTGCAACGCCGTCGCGAGCGTCGCCACCGAAGCGATCACCTGGCGGCGCAAGCCTTCCGCGGCCAGGACGTCGTCGATCGGCGCCGTGAGCCGGCCGCGGCGGGAGACCAGGACGTGCGGGTGGGCCGCAAACGCTTGCAGGTCCAGGCCACCGGCCGCCGGGTGACCGGGCCGCATCGCCACCACCAGGGAGTCGTGCCCGAGCACCTCGGAGCGGAACTCGGGCAGGTCCGGCCGGGCGCCACCGAGTTCGACGTCGACGCGGCCGTGCCGGAGGTCGTCGGTGTCGGCGGAGTGCTCGGCCAGCACCCGCAGCCGCACCCCGGGCGCCCGGTCCTGGAGCCGGCCGGCCAGCACCGGGATCACCGACGCCGCGAGCGCGTCGTGGCACTGGATCGTGAACGTGCGGTCCAGGCCGGCGAGGTCCAGCTCGCGGGCCGGCTGCAGGACCGCCTGCGCCTGCCGGACCAGCCGGTGCACGTCCTCGCGGACGGCCACCGCGTACGGCGTGGGCACCATCGTGTGGCCGGTCCGGACCAGGATGTCGTCGCCGGTCACCGCGCGGAGCCGGCCGAGGGTGCGGCTGACCGCGGGTGACGACAGGTGCAGCCGCTCGGCCGCGCCCATCACGCTGCCCTCTTCGAGCAGCGCGTCGAGCACCGTGAGCAAGTTCAAGTCGAGTTGCACGAACGCAAGACAACCACAGGAGTCCCCATGAGCCAGGACCTGCTCGCCGCCACCACCGCCGCCGTCCGCGACGCCGGAACCCGGATGCTGGCGCGCTACTCCCCCGCGACCCGCCAGCCCGGCTTGCCCGAGCTGCTGGAAAGCCTGCACGACAATGACTCCGCCGTCGCCGGTGTGCTGCGGCCGGCGCTCGCCGCCATCCGGCCGGAGGCACGCTGGCTCGACGACGAGCACGGCTCCGGGCCGCTGCCCGCCGGCGAGTGGTGGCTCATCGACCCGATGGGCGGCAACGTCAACGCCGTGCACGGCCTGCCCGACTGGAACATCGGCGTGAGCCTCGTCCGCGACGGCCGCCCGGTGCTGGCCGTGCTGTGCTTCCCGGTGCTCGGCGAGCTGTTCACCGCCACCGAAGGCGGCGGCGCGCACCTCGGCGGCGAGCGGCTGCGGGTCTCCGCCAAGACGGCGCTGGACGGCGCCCTCGCGGGCACCGGCCAGGCCCAGCACGGCCACCGCTTCCTCGAGCGGATGGGCCGGTCGTTCACCGCGATGTCGGAAGCGGCGCTGTACGTGCGGATCTCGGTGCCGGTGACCCACCAGCTCGCCCAGGTCGCCGCGGGCCGGATGGACCTGCACTGGCAGTTCGAGAACGTCCGGTCCCACGCCGCCGGCGTCCTGCTGGTCCAGGAGGCCGGCGGCGTGGTCACGGACCTCGACGGCGGCCCGTGGGACCTGACGAGCGCGGGCTACCTCGCCGCCGCGCCCGGCGTGCACGCCGCTGCGCTGAAGGTCCTCAGCGCCTGAGGGATCACCCGCCCAAGCCGAAGAAGGCGATCGCGGAGGCGGCCATCCCGGCCGAGGGCAGGCTGTGCCCGGCACCCTGGATGCTGTACGCCTCGACCTTGTCGGCGAAGCGGCGGCGGTTCCAGCCGGCCTGCGGGGTGTCGGCTGACGTCGGCGTCTGGCTCAGGCCGAAGACGTTGGTCCACTGCTCGATTTCCTCCTGCAGCAACGCGTACGGCACGAGCGTGTCGGCAGTGCCGTGCCACAGCTGGACGCGCGGGCGGGCGCCGGTGTAGCCGGGGTAGGCCTGGCGGACCGCGTCACCCCACTGCTGGGGCGTGCGGTTCGCGCCGCCGTTGCCGGTGCACCTGCTCGACCACGGCGGGAAGTCCGCGGCGTTCGCGAAGCAGTTGAACGGCACGCCCATGAACGCCGCGCCCGCCTTGAAGACGTCCGGGTAGAGCGCGAGCATCTCGTTGGTCATCATGCCGCCGGAGGACGAGCCGGTGGCGAAGACGCGGTTCGGGTCGCCGCCGTAGCGCTGCTCGGCGTAGGTCACCATCGAGACGATCGACACCGGGTCGCTGCCGCCGCCCCGGCGTTTCGCCGCGTCCGACCAGGTGTCGAAGCAGTTCCCGAACCCGGCCTGCTGCTGGGCGCTGGGGTAGATCACGAGGAACCCGTAGCGGTTGGCCAGCGAGGCGAATTCGCTGCCGGAGTAGAACCCGGGCCCCGAGCCGCCGCACCCGTGCATGGCGACCACGATCGCGGGGTTGGCCGGGCGCGTGTCCGGCACGTAGACGTGCATCCGCATCCCGCCCGGGTTGTTCCCGAAGCCGGTCACTTCCACCAGCGAAGCGGCCGACGCCGGGGCCGGGACCACGGCCGAGGTGACGGCCAGCAGCAGGGCACTGGCCATGGTCACGAACGCCGTTCTGAATCCACTCATCGGTGACCTCCGGTCGGCGATCCCCCTCGGACCTTGAGGTTAGGCAGATTCAGAACGACCGTCAACAATTCATCAAGTATTCTGGGATGCCGAAACTTTCGAACTCGGTGATATCCTCGAATTGCCGGACAAACGATTGATGATCGTCGGAAAAACAGCGAGGAACGCATGCTCGAAGCGGCCGACTGGGCGGAGGACGAGGGCGCGCCGGGCGTGCGGCCCGAGGCCCTGTTGCTGACGCTGTTCGGCGACCACGTCCTGGACCGCGGGATCGCCGTGTCGACCGGCGGCGTCATCGCCACGCTCGAGCGTCTGGGCGTCGGCGAACACGCGACACGGGCGACGCTGAGCCGGATGAGCCGCCGCGACCTGCTCCACACGGTCCGCCGCGGGCGGCAGGCGTTCCTGGGGCTGACGGCCCACGGCACGGCGGTGCTGCGCGACGGTCAGCGCAAACTCGACGGCGACGTCGTCGACCGGCATTGGGACGGCCGCTGGACGCTGCTGACGTTCTCGGTGCCGGAAACCCGCCGCGCGGACCGGTACGCGCTGCGCACCCGCCTGGGCTGGTTCGGGTTCGGGCCGCTGCGCAGCGGCCTGTGGGTCTCGGCGTCGGCGGCCGACATCGCGCCGGCGCTGGCCGAACTCGACCTGCTGGACCACGCGGAGGTGTTCCGCGCGGAGCCGTTCATGTGGACCGACCCGGCGCGGATCGCCCGGGAGGCGTGGGACTTGCCGCGGATCGCGGCCGGCTACGAGCAGTTCCTCCGCCGCTGGAGCGGCCGGGCGCCCGGTTCGCCCGACGGGCTGTCCCTCCGGATCCGGCTCGGGGCGGAATGGCTCCTGCTGATCCGCCGCGATCCGGTGCTGCCGCCGGCGCTGCTCCCGGCGGACTGGCCGGGCACGCGGGCGGCGGCGTTGTTCCGCTCCCTGCGGCAGCAGTGGGCGGAGCCGGCCGGGGAGCTGGCGGGCGAGCTGCTGGAGTTCCTCGTCGAGGAATGAGGCCCGACGGCGGTTGCCACGTTGCATGCCACGTTGCAAACTGGGATCCCCGCTCCCCACCCCGGAGGTCACCGGTGACCGGCTTCGATCGACGTGACGTGCTGCGTGCCCTGACCGCGCTGGGCGTGACCGGCGTGACCGCGAGCTTGTTCGGCGGCACCGCCGAAGCCGCCGGTACGGGCCCGCTGGACCTGGAGTTCTCCGTCGCCGAGCAGTTCCGGCCGTTCGACCTGATCGCGCGCAACTTCGTCCAGCTCGACACCCCGGCCCGGCCCGGCGCGCTCGTCACGACCGGCATCCGGCCGAAGGCGCCCTACGGGACCGTGACCGTGCAGGTGCTCGACGACCGCGCGCCCGTCGTCGCCGGGCTGGCCGGGGGCGGGGTTTCGGTGCTCGGCACCTACCACGCCGGCCAGGCGGCCATCGAGATCACCACGGCCGCGGGCGCCGCCGTGGTCAAGACCGCGCCGGCGCAGCTGCGGGCGCCGTTCGGCTTCGCCGTGGTGGTCAACGAAAACGCGGTCACCGTCCTGGCCGACCAGGGCACCGGCTGGCGGCCGCTGCTGACCGAGCGCGACCAGGTCCGGGCCCGGATCGACCTGCGCGACCCGGCGGTCCTGGGCCGGCTGGGCTACGCCTACGGCAGCCGCGGGCCGGCGCGGCTGGGCCGGGTCCGGGCCGGGTACTACGGCCAGGCCGGCGTCCGCGACCCGCACGTCGTCCAGTACGCCGACGGCCGCCCCGTCATCCGCCACGGCAAGCTCTACCTGACCATGACCAACGCCGGTCTCGGGTTCTTCCAGCAGGCGCACTGGGCGGTCTGGACGCTCGACCTGGCGGATCCCACCAAGCTCGAGCAGGTGGCGACGCTGTTCTTCGCGCGCGACGGCGTGGTGCTCGGCGACCACGCGGGCCAGATCGTCGTCGACGGCGACCGGTTCATCCTGCTGATGAGCTCCTGGGGCGACTTCTCGTTCAACGGCGTCCACGTGCGCCACGCGGTCACCCGCAAGGACGTGCTGTCGGGCGTGCACGTCCTGCCGACCTCGCTGCTTCCGCTGCCCACGACGGTGAGTTCGTGGGACCCGGCCCTGACGAAGATCGACGGCCGCTGGCACATCGCGTTCGTCGAAAGCCCGGCCCAGCAACCGGCGTTCGTGTTCCACCCGGCCCTGGCGGCGGCCCCGCGCGGCGCGGACTACGACGAGGGGCTGACGCTGCTGGGCGCCGACGTGTCGGTGAAGCAGACGGAAGGCACGATCCTGCAGCGCGTGGGCGGCCGCTGGTACCTGTTCGCCAGCGACGGCGACGCGCGCGAATACCCGGTGTACGACTTGAGCCTGCGGAAGCTGGGAACGCTGAACGCACCGTACGGGACGAACATCCCGCACCCGATGCTGGTGAAGATCGGCAACCGCTGGTGGCTCCCGACGTTCGACGGAACCCAGTACGCGGAGGACGTCCTCGGCTACGGCGGCCACGGCGACTTCATCCTGATGCGGTCGAGCTAGAGCAGATCCTGCCCGAACCAGGCGACCCCAGGCGTCAGGCCATCGCCTCGGCCCGGCGCACCACCTCGCGGCACAGCCGCCCGACGTCGTCCGGATCGTCGGTGAACTGGGACGGCTTCAGGCAGAACGTCGTGAAGCCGAGCTCGATCTGCTCCGGCAGCGCGGCCATCGCCTGTCCGAGATCGGCGCACGACCGCGCGTCCGGGAACACCGCCCGGGTGCCGCCGATCAGCTCCAGTTCCCGGCCGGGCAGCGCGGCCCGGAGCCGGGACAGGTCCTCTGTGGACGGCACGCCGAGCGGGTGGAAGCCGTGCCCGTAGCGGACGAGCCGGTCCAGGAGCCGGTCGTGCAGGTGCCGGCCGCCGAACCACAGCCGCGGGCCGTCCGGGCGGTACGCCTTCGGCTCGAAGTGGATGTCCTTGAAGGAGAAGAACTCCCCGGCGTAGGAAACCGGCGAGGACCGCCACAGCAGGTCCAGGATCTCGAGCTGCTCGTCGAGGATCCGCCCGCGCCTGCCGAACGGGACGCCGAGCGCGTCGTACTCGTCGCGGCTCCAGCTCACCGTCGGCTGCACGACCAGGCGGCCTCCGCTCAGCAGGTCGAGGGTGCCCAGTTCGCGCGCGAGCAGCAGGGGGTGCCGCAGCGGCGCCAGGATCGCCCCGGCGACCAGGCGGATCCGCGAGGTCACCGAGGCGATCGAGGACAGCAGCGACAGCGAGTGCGGCCACGGCGTGAAGGGATCCTGGTTGCCCGGCAGGGCGTACTCGCGCGGGTTGCCCATGACGCCGTGGTCCGAGGCGTCCGGGCCGAGGACGACGTGTTCGCTGATCATCACCGCGTCGAAGCCGGCGTCCTCGGCCTCGCGGGCCCACCGCACCAGCGTCGGCAGGTCCCGGCCCGGGGTCAGCGTCCAGTTCTCGCTGAGGATCAGCAGCATCCGGGGCGCGGTCATGCGCGCGCCGCCGCGTGCCGGAAGGCCGCCACCAGGCCGAGCACGAAAACCACGGCCGCCACGTAGGGCGCGTAGATGATCGGCGCGCCGACCTTGTACACCGCACCGAAGATCGCGGCACCGGTGACGACGATGCCGACCGTGCCCGCGAGGTACACCGCCCAGCGCCGCGGGTGGTCGCGCAGGCCGCGCAGCGCACCCGCCGACATCAGCAGGTAGATCACCGCGAGGGAGAACCCGCCGAAGGTCGAGCCCCAGCTGAACACGGCCACGTAGTGCGGCATCTCCGGCTGCGCGAGCAGGCCGGTCCAGGTGGCGGTGAGGACGAGGACCACCGCGTGCACGGCCACCACGACCGCCGCCGCGGCCAGCGGGGTGCCGCGCCGGCTCACCCGGCCCAGTGCCGCGGGCAGCCGCCGGTCGCGGGCGAGGGCGAACATGCCGCGGGACGCCGCCACCGCGCAGCCGATCAGCACCGCGAGCATGTCGAGCAGCACGACCAGTTCCAGCAGCCGCCGGACGAGAACCGATCCGAACCCGCCGTCGGAGACCGGGCCGGCGAGCCCGAACAGCGGTGCGCCGGCGTTCTTGCCGAGGGTGTCCAGGTCGAAGTGGTAGCCGGCGACCTGGCTGTAGGAGCCGACGACGTAGAAGACGGCCACGGTGAGCACCGAGATGAGCACCGCGCGCGGGATGTCCCGCTTCGGGTGCGTCGTTTCTTCGCCGAGGTTGGCCGCCGTCTCGAAGCCGGTGAATAGCAGGACGCCGTACAGGACACCGAAGAGCACGCCGCCGAAGCCCTGCGGTGACGTACCGGGCGTGAACGCCTTGGGGACGTCGTTGGCGGCGCCGACCTTCGCGATCACCACGACGAAGAAGACGAGCACGACGGCGAAGGAGACGAGCGCCAGGACCAGTTGCGCCCGGGTGGACAGCGCGACACCGAGGTACAGCACGACCGAGAGGCCGATCAGCAGGAGCAGGTCCCAGCCGGCCTCGGGCAGCGGCGTGATGCCGAACTCGGCCTGCAGCGTGTCGTGGATCGTGCCGCCGATCATCACCAGGATCCCGGCGCCGAGGGCGAGGATGCCCGCGTAGTAGAGGAATCCGGCCGCGGCGCCGATGCGCTTGCCGAGCCCGTCGGTGACGTAGTCGTAGAGCGAACCGGCGGCCTGGATGCGTTTGGTGTACTCGGAAACGATCCAGCCGAGGCCCAGCACGCCGACCGCGGCGATCGCCACCGAGAGGGGCGCGGCCGCCCCGGCCCCGCTGCCGGAGGCGTTGAGCCCGACCAGGAGCGGGACCAGGAAGGCGATCGAAAAGACCGGCCCGATCACGCCGACGGACTGCGCGATCGCATCCACCAGCTTGAGGGAGCCACCGAGCCGGTGGCCGGTGGTGACGCTTTCGGGAACGACGTGGTCGACCATGGGTGCCTCCTCGGCTCCGCCCCCGGCGCGGGAATCGTACGGGTTCAAACGTTTGGATCGCAATAGTCAGCTGGCGAAGATCTCGTTCAGGTAGGCCGAAACCAGGGCTTTCGTGCGACACTGCGCGTCCGGCGCGAGACGGTCGGCGTCCGCGACGAGGTCCGCCGGGTGCAGGCCGAGCCCGCGCGCCTGGGCCGCGCCGCCGTTGCCGATCCAGCGCCGGACGCCGGCCGGGGTGACCTCGGGGTGGAACTGCACGCCGAGGCTGCGGCCGGCCCGGTAGGCCTGCGGGGCCGCGGCGTTGCGGGCGAGCTCGACCGCCCCGGGCGGCACGGTGAACCGGTCGAAGTGCCACTGGAACCACGGACCGGACGGCACCAGGTCCGGCCGGTCGGATTCGACGGCCACCCAGCCGATCTCCGGCGACGGCGAGCGCGTGACCGTGCCGCCCAGGGCCCGGGCCAGTGCCTGCGCCCCGAAGCAGACGCCGAACACCGCGCCGCCGCCGGCCACCGCGGCCGCCAGCCAGCGCAGCTCCGGTGCGAGCCACCGGCCGATCCGCGCGTCGTCGACCCCGGCGCTCCACGGCGCGCCGAGCGGCACCAGCAGGTCGTAGGCCGCACTGTCCGGAAAGGACGGTTCGACGTCCGGCGCGTGGTGGCGATCCTCGGGCACGACGACGAGTTCGTCGACCTGCCAGCCGAGTTCGCGCAGCGCGGCGCCGACGTACCCCGGGTCCGACAGCGCGTCGTGGAGGACGCACAGCGCGCGCATCAGGTGGTCTCGACCCGCACGGGGAACTGCTTGATGCCGTTGACGAAGTTGCTGCGCACCCGCCGGACGTCGCCGGCCCGCTCGATGCGGCGCAGGCGCGGCAGCAGGGTTTCAAACATCAGCCGGATCTCCATCCGGGCGAGGTTGTTGCCCAGGCAGAAGTGCGGGCTGCCCTTGCCGAAGGTGACGTGGTCGTTGGGTTTCCGGGTGACGTCGAAGGCGTAGGGGTCGTCGAACACGTCCTCGTCCCGGTTGCCCGAGGCGAACCACATGACGACCTTCTCCCCCGCCTTGATGTGCTGCCCGCGCAGTTCGACGTCGCGGGTGGCGGTGCGCCGGAAGTGGTAGACCGGGCTCGCCCAGCGCAGCATCTCCTCCACCGCCACCGGGATCCGCTCCGGCTCCGCCTGCAGCAGCGCCAGCTGGTCGGGGTGGTCCAGCAGGGCCAGCATGGAATGGCTGATCGCGTGCCGGGTGGTCTCGTTGCCCGCGACCACCAGCAGCAGGAAGTAGTTGTCGAACTCCGTCGCGGTCAACGGTTCCCCGTCGGCCGGGACGCGGTTGACGAGCCGGCTGACGAGGTCCTCGCCGTCGCCGTCGCGGCGCTGCCGGGCCAGCTCGCGCCCGTACTCGAACACCTCCAGCGACGCCGGCGAGCGGAACGGCAGGTGCTTGTAGCGATCGCTTTCGGCGTCTTCGAGCAGGACGTCGGCGTAGTCGGGGTCGGTGTTGCCGATGATCCGGTTGCCCCAGGCGATCAGCCGTCCGGTGTCGCGCGCGGGCACGTCGAGCATCCGGGCCAGCACCTGGATCGGGAAGTCGGCGCTGACTTCCTTGACGAAGTCGAACTCGCCGCGGCGCAGGGCGGCGTCCACGGTGGCTTCGGTGAGCCCGCGCAGGAACTCCTCGTACTTCTTCAGCGTCTGGCCGCCGAAGTCGCGTTGCAGCAGTTTGCGCAGCGCGCGGTGGCGGACGCCGTCGGATTCGAGCATGGACCGCCGGAGCTCGGCCAGGTCGTCGTCGTGGACCTCTTCGAGGTTGACGTACCCGGTCGAGGTGAACGTCTCGGCGTCCCGGTCGGCGGCGACGATGTCCTCGTGCCGGGTGAGCGACCAGAAGCCGGAGTTCGGCGCCGGTTCCGGGTTCCAGTGGACCGGGGCTTCCCGGCGGAGCACGTCGAACCGGCGCCAGGCCTCGTTGCGCTCGAAGACGCCGAGGTCGGTGAGGTCGACCTGGTCGACGGTCAGGGGGTGCGCGGTGGTCATGGCGCTCCTCTACAGGTGGTAGGCGTACTCGCGGAACTCCCAGTCGGTGACGTACCGGGAGAACCGCTCGAGCTCGTTGCGCTTGTAGGCGAGGAAAGCCGTGACGAACCGGGGGCCGAGCAGCTCCGCGAACGCCGTGTCGGCTTCGAGGGCGTCGAGCGACGCGCCCAGGTCCGAAGGCAGCTTCGGCGCCTTCGCCGGGTCGTAGCCGTAGCCCTCCAGGGGCGCCGGTGCGGCCAGGCCGTCTTCGATGCCCAGGTAGGCGGCGGCGAGCAGGCCGGCCGTCACCAGGTACGGGTTGGCCGTGGCGTCGCCCTGCCGCAGTTCCAGCCGGGCGGCCCGGCCGCGTTCCGGCGGGATCCGGATCATCGCGCTGCGGTTGTCCAGGCCCCAGTCGATCAGCCACGGCGCCAGGGTGTCCGGGCCGAACCGCTTGGCGGAGTTGACCGTCGGGTTGGCGAGCGCGGACACCGCCGGGGCGTGCGCGAGGATCCCGGCGATGGCGGCGTGGGCGACCTTCGAGAGGCCGTACTCGCCCGCCGGGTCGTCGAACAGCGGCCGCCCGTCGGCGTCCAGAGTCGAGAAGTGCAGGTGGAAGCCCGAGCCGCCTTCGTCGTTGAAGGGCTTGGCCATGAAGGTCGCCAGCTTGCCCTCGCGGCGGGCCAGCTCCTTGACCGCGGTCTTGAACCGGAAGGCCCGGTCGGCGGCGTCGAGGGCCTCGGAGTGCCAGAGGTTGATCTCGAACTGGCCGCTGCAGAACTCGTGGTTGGCCGTCACCACGTCGATCCCGTAGTCCGCCAGGGACCGCAGCGAGCGCAGCAGCAGGTTCTCCGGGTCGCCCTTGCTGCCGGAGACGTAGACGTTCCCGGTGGCTTCCCCGTACCGGCGCCAGCCGCCGGCTCCGTCCGGCTCCAGCACGTAGAACTCCAGTTCCGGGCCGACGACCGGGCGCATCCCCAGCTCGGCGAACCGGGCCAGCACCTGCTTGAGGACCTGGCGCGGGCTCTCCGGCGAAGGCGTCCCGTCCGGGTTGAAGACGTCGGCGAGGCAGTGCGCGACGCCGGGCTCCCACGGCACGTCGGTCAGGGTGGCCAGGTCGGGGAACGCGACGACGTCGGGGAGGCCGTCGGCCAGGCCGCCCTCCCCCAGCTCGACGACGTCCCCCATCGGGCTGGTGCCGTAGACCGTGCGGCAGAACGCGACGCCGTCGCCGAGCGTCCGGGCGAAGTTCGCGACCAGCACGTCGCGGCCGCGCTCGGTGCCGATGAAGTCGGGGTAGCCCAGCCGGACGACGTCGATGCCACGCTCGCCCAGCGCGGCACCGGCGGCCGCGAGGGCGTCCTCGTCGAAGTGACCCACGACACCTCCCGGGTTCGTTTGAGTCCGAACGATAGCCGCGGCCGGGGTACCTGACAAGGCTTTCCCCCGGTCGGTTGCCGCGGTATCGTGCGGACCCAAACGATTGAGGAGGGCTCGTGGCCGGTTTCTTCTACCCCCGCACGGCGACCGGGCGGGCGTCGCTGATCCCCGCCCCGCCCTGGTTCTACTCGGGCGACCTGCTGACCGTGGAGTACCGGACCGACCCCGCCCGCGTCGCCGAGCTGCTGCCGGCGCCGCTGTCGCTCGCCGACGAGGACCCGGGCGCGGTCGCGCTGATCTGGGCCGACTGGCAGTCGTGCTCGACCTCGCGGGAGGAGCTGCTGGATCCGGTGCGCGCCCAGTACAAGGAGGCCTTCGTGGTGGTCCGGTGCGCGTTCGAAGGCCGGACCTACTCCCGGTGCGTGTACATCTGGGTGGACAAGGACTTCGCGATCGCCCGGGGCATCCACCAGGGCTACCCGAAGAAGCTCGGCTCGATCTGGCAGACCCGGCCGCACCCCTTCGCGCAAGCGGCCCCGCAGCTCGGCCCGGGCGCGGTGTTCGGCGCGACCCTGGCGGCCGGCGACCGGCGGCTCGCCGAAGCCGTATTGACCCTGACGGAGGAGTCGCCGACCAACGGGTTCGTCAACGGGCACCCGATGGCGCACCACCGCGTCCTGCCCGGCATCGGCCGCGGCGAAGGCGACGCGCACGCGGAGCTGATCGAGTCCGGCGCGAGCGCGTTCGAAGGCGGCCAGGCCTGGCGCGGCGACGTCGAGCTGCGGTTGTTCGACGCGCCCACCGAAGAACTGGCCCGGCTCGAGGTCCACGAGCTCATCGGCGGCTACTACCGCCAGGTCGGCGTCACCTGGGACGGCGGGCGGCGGCTGGCCGGGCTGCCATCCGTTTGAGGCCGTACGATCGAGGCATGCCGGACGGATACAGCCTCGCCGAAACCGAAAAGGCGATGTCCGCGCACATCGCCAAGCTGGCGCTCGACCTGCCCGCCGCGGCGGCCCTGTCCAGCCTGTACCGCGCGGCCAACGCCGTCCGCAACCACCTCACCAACGCGGTGCTGCGCGAGCACGACCTGAGCTGGACGGGATTCGTCGTCCTGTGGTGCGTGTGGATCTTCGACGGCCTGGAGACCCGGCACGCGGCGACCGTCGCGGCGATCTCCAAGGGCACCCTGACCGGCGTGGCCAAGACCCTGGAAGGCCGCGGCCTCCTGCGCCGCGAGGTCGACGCGGCCGACCGGCGGCTGGTGCACCTGGTCCTCACCGGCGAGGGCCTGGCCCTGATGGAGGACCTGTACCCGCGGTTCAACGCGGCCGAGGCCGAGGTGGTGGCCCGCATCAGCGGCGGCAAACTGACCACGATCACCAACGGCCTGCGGACGATGGTCCAGACGGTCGAGGACAAGGCCTGGGAGACCCCTCAGGCCGACTGACCCGCGCCCCAATGTGGCGTTGGGTGCGTCAGAC
>NZ_JBSGJD010000084.1:0-33928 GCF_053605405.1 Amycolatopsis sp. NPDC003861 | reverse complement strand
GTTCGGTGCCGGCCCAGATGCTCGTCCTCGGCCTGTGCCTGCCCGCGATCGCGCTGGCCACCGACAGCGCGTGGGCGCTGGTCGCCGGCACCGCCGCCCGCCTTACCACTCACGACCCCCGCCTCCTCCCCGGAGCACACCAAATGCCTGAACCGCAGCCCATGGTGCGGATGAGCGGTATCCGCAAGGAGTTCCCCGGCGTCCTCGCCCTCGACGGGGTCGACTTCCGGATGTACCCCGGCGAAGTCCACGCCCTGATGGGCGAGAACGGCGCCGGGAAGTCCACCCTCATCAAGGTGCTGACCGGGGTGTACGGGGTGGACGCGGGCACGATCGAACTGGACGGCGACACCGTCGCCTTCAACGGACCGGGCTCGGCCCAGCAGGCCGGCATCAGCACGGTCTACCAGGAAGTCAACCTCTGCCCGAACCTGTCCGTGGCCGAGAACGTCTGCCTCGGCCGCGAACCCCGCCGCTTCGGCCGCATCCAATGGGGCCCGATGCGGAAGCGGGCCGAGGAGCTGCTGGCCCGGCTGGACGTCCACGTGGACGTCTCGGCCGAGCTGTCCACCTGCTCCATCGCGGTGCAGCAGCTGGTCGCGATCGCCCGCGCACTCGATGTCGACGCGCGGGTGCTCGTCCTCGACGAACCGACGTCCAGTTTGGACGCCGGTGAAGTCGAACAGCTGCTGACGGTCGTCCGGTCCCTGCGCGAAAGCGGCATGGCGATCCTGTTCGTGTCCCACTTCATCGACCAGGTCTTCGCCATCGCCGACCGGATGACCGTGCTGCGCAACGGAAAGCTGATCGGCGAGTACCGCACCGCGGACATCACGCCGGTCGAACTGGTCACCAGGATGATCGGCAAGGAGCTCCAGGTCCTCGAGGACCTGGAGGACTCCGGCCCGTCCCGGGCCGAGGTCGCCGGCGCACCCGTGCTGCTGTCGGCCGAAGACCTGGGCCGCAAGGGCGGTGTCGCGCCGTTCAGCCTCGACATCCACGCCGGCGAGGTCGTCGGCCTGGCCGGCCTGCTGGGTTCCGGCCGCACCGAACTCGCCCGGCTGCTCTTCGGCGCCGACCACTCCGACAGCGGAACGGTGACCGTCGACGGCGACACCACCTCACTGCGCACGCCGCGCGCCGGGCTCGACCACAAGATCGCGTTCCTCTCGGAGAACCGCAAGGCCGAAGGCCTGGTCGAGGAGCTGACCGTCCGCGAGAACATCGTCCTGGCGCTGCAGGCCTCCCGCGGCTGGGCGCGGCCGCTGTCGCGCCGCCGCCAGGACGAGATCGCCGAGAAGTACGTCAAGGCGCTCGACATCCGGCCCGCCAACCCCGAAGCGCTGGTGGGCAACCTCTCCGGCGGCAACCAGCAGAAGGTGCTGCTGGCCCGCTGGCTCATCACCGAACCGCGGCTGCTGATCCTCGACGAGCCCACGCGCGGCATCGACATCGGCGCCAAGACGGAGATCCAGAAACTGGTCACCCAGCTCTCCGGCGACGGGATGGCCGTCGTGTACATCTCCGCCGAACTGGAAGAGGTCCTGCGGCTGAGCCACCGGGTCGTGGTGCTGCGCGACCGGAAGGTCGTGGCGGTCCGGGACAACCAGGGGCTCACCGCGGACGACATCATGGCCACGATGGCCGAGGGGGTGCAGGCGTGAAAGCCCTGACGAAACACCGGCTCTTCTGGCCCGTGGTGGCCCTGCTGGTGCTGCTGGTGGGCGACCTGATCGCGAGCCCGTCGTTCTTCAAGATCGAGCTGCGCGACGGGCACCTCTACGGGAACCTCGTCGACATCCTCAAGAACGGCGCCCCGCTGATCCTCATCGCGATCGGCATGACGCTGGTGATCGCCACCCGCGGCATCGACCTCTCGGTCGGCGCGGTCGTGGCGATCAGCGGCGCCCTCGCCTGCCTGTGGGTCAGCGACAACCCCGACGGGGTCGGCACCACGCTGATCGCGTTCGGCCTGGCGCTGGGGCTGTCCCTGGTGCTCGGGGTGTGGAACGGCTGGCTCGTCGCGGCCCTCGGCATCCAGCCGATCATCGCCACGCTGATCCTCATGGTCGCCGGCCGCGGCATCGCGCAGCTGATCACCGACGGGCAGATCATCACCGTCAACTCCCACTCCTTCGAGTGGATCGGCAGCGGGTTCCTGTTCACCCTGCCCGGCGCGATCTTCATCGCGCTGGGGGTGTTCGTGCTGGCATCGGTGCTCGTCCGCCGGTCGGCGCTCGGGCTGCTGGTCGAAGCGGTCGGCGGCAACCCCGAAGCCAGCCGGCTGGCGGGCCTGCGCTCGGCGCGGCTGACCTGGCTCGTCTACGTCTTCTGCGCCATGTGCGCGGGCATCGCCGGGCTGATGATCAGCGCCAACGTGCACAGCGCCGACGCCAACCACGCCGGGCTGTTCATCGAGCTCGACGCGATCCTCGCCGTCGTCGTCGGCGGCACCCAGCTGACCGGCGGCCGGTTCTCCCTCGGCGGTTCGGTGATCGGCGCGCTGCTCATCCAGACGCTCACCACCACCGTGTACGCCCTCGGCATCCCGCCCGAGGCGATCATGCTCGTCAAGGCCGTCGTCGTGCTGGCGGTGTGCCTCCTGCAGTCGCCGGCCTTCCGCCGGAAGCTCCGGCGCCGCCGGGCCGCCACGCCGGGACGTCCGGCCACCACGCCCGCTCCCGAGAAGGTGGAGGTCACGGCATGACCACGCTCGCCCGCGTGAAGGGCTACCGGCCGCAGCAGCGGCACGTGCCGATCCTCGCGACGCTGGCGCTGCTGATCGCCGCGTACGTGTTCGGCGCGATCCAGTACGAGGCCTTCGGGTCCGGGCAGGTCGTCCTCGACCTGTTCATCAACAACGCCTTCCTGCTCGTGGTCGCGGTCGGCATGACGTTCGTGATCCTCACCGGCGGAATCGACCTGTCCGTCGGGTCGGTGGTCGCCCTCTCCACCGTCGTCTCCGGCGACCTGATGCAGAAGCACGGCTGGCCGGCGTACGCGGCGATCGCCGTGGTGCTGGTGGTCGGCGCCGTGCTCGGCGCCGGGATGGGCGCGCTGATCCACTTCTTCGAGATCCAGCCGTTCATCGCGACGCTGATCGGGATGTTCTTCGCCCGCGGCCTCTGCTACACGATCACCACCGAGGCGTACTCGATCGACAACGCCACGATCGCCACCCTGGCCCAGACGCAGATCCCGCTCGGCGGCGAGCTGCACATCTCGATCAGCGTGGTGGTCGCCCTGGTGGTGGTCGCCGCGGCGGCGTACGTGCTGGCGTTCACCCGGTTCGGGCGCACGGTGTACTCGATCGGCGGCAACGCGCAGTCCGCGATGCTGATGGGCCTCAAGACCGGCCGCACCAAGATCGCGGTGTACACGATCAGCGGCGTCTGCTCGGCCCTCGGCGGGCTGCTGCTGGTGCTCTACAAGTCTTCCGGCGACCCGCTCAACGGCGTCGGCCTGGAGCTGACGGCGATCGCGGCGGTCGTCATCGGCGGCACCATCCTCACCGGCGGTTCCGGCTACGTCCTGGGCACCGTGCTGGGGATCATGGTGCTCGGCATCATCCAGACCCTGATCACCTTCGACGGCACCCTCAACTCCTGGTGGACCTCGATCATCACCGGGGCCCTGCTGTTCGTCTTCATCGTCCTGCAACGCCTCGTCACCCGACGCACCCGCTGAGCCTCAAGGGAGAGCCATGCTCCGCAGACTGCGGCGGCCCACGGCCGTGCTCGCCGCTCTGGCGCTGTGCGCCGCCGTTCCCCTCGCGGCGGTGCCGGCCGCCGCGGCCGGCACCGACCCGGCCCTGGCGGGGCACTGGACGTTCGACGACGGCAGCGGGACGACCGCCGCCGACACCGCGGGCAGCCACCCGGCGACCTTGACCGGCGGCGCCGGCTGGGGCCCGGGCATCCGCGGTGGCGCCCTGACCACCGACGGGTCCACCGGCTTCGCGGACGCGGGGGCGCCCGTGCTCGACACCACCAAGAGCTTTTCGGTGAGCAGCTGGGTCAAGCTCGACAAGACGTCCGGCTACCAGACGTTCGTCAGTGTCGACGGCACCCAGGTGAGCAACTTCTTCCTGCAGTTCCGCGACGACTCCCGGCGGTTCGCCTTCACCCGGCTGGCCGGGGACGCGCCGACCGACGGTGTGGTGGCGGGCGCGAACTTCGACCCGGTCGCCGGCCAGTGGTACCAGCTGACCGGCGTGTACGACGCGAGCGCGTCGACGCTGTCCCTCTACGTCGACGGCACCCCGCAGACCACCGTCGCCGCGCCCACGGCGTGGGCGGGCGCCGGGCACCTGGTGATCGGCCGCGGCAAGTACGGCGGCAACCCGGTGGACTTCGTGGACGGCACGATCGACGACGTCCGCGCCTACTCGGGCGCGCTGACCGCGGCCGACGCCGCTCGCCTGGCCATCGCCGGGCACTGGGGCCTCGACGAGGGCACCGGCACCGCCACGGCGGACGATTCGCTCGACGCCCGCACCGCCACCCTGACCGGGGGTGCCGCGTGGGGTGACGGCGTCGTCGGCCCGCACGGCGTCGCGCTGAACGGCACCGACGCCGCGGTCGACGTCCCCGGTCCCGTCGTGGACACCGCGCAGAGCTTCTCGGTCTCGGCGTGGGTCAAGCCCACCGCGGCCGGCGGCTTCCGGACGGCGGTGAGCGTCGACGGTTCGTCGATCAGTGGCTTCTACCTGCAGCGCGCCGCCGACGGCCGGTTCGCCTTCACGCGCCGCGCGGGCGACGGGGACACCGCTTCATCCTCAGCGGTGTCGACGTTGCCCGCGCAGGCCGACCAGTGGCAGCACGTGGCCGGCGTCTACAACCGGGCGGCCGGCACGCTTTCCCTGTACGTCAACGGAACCTTCCAGCAGAGCGTCCCGTTCACGACGCCGTGGACCGCTTCCGGGCACCTGGAGATCGGGCGCGGCAAGTGGGCGGGTGCCGCCGCCGACTGGTTCGCCGGCGGCATCGACGACGTCCGCGCGTACCCGACGCCGCTGACCGCCTCCGCCGTCGCCGCGCTGGCCGCGAGCGGCTCGTGGCACTTCGACGAAGGCAGCGGCACCCTCGCCCGCGATGCCTCGGCGAACGCGGCCGACGGCACGCTGCGCGGCGCCACCTGGACCGCCGGGGCGGCCGGGAAGGCCGTCCAGTTCGACGGCAAGTCCACTGTGGACATGGGAAGCTCGCCCGCGTTCGACACCGGCACCGGCTCGCTGTCCCTGGCCGCGTGGTTCCGCACCACCGCGGGCGGCACCCTGGTCGACCACGGCGACGGCTACGCGCTCGGCGTCACCGGCGGCAAGCTCACCGCCCGGGTCGGTGCCATCCAGGTGACCACGAACGGCAGCGGCCTCGCCGACGGCAACTGGCACCACGCCGCCCTGGTCCTGGACCGCGCTTCGCAGCGGCTCACCGTCTACGCCGACGGGGACGCCTCCGCGGTCACGAGCACCTGCGGGACGCCCACCGGCACGACCCTCGACGTCTCCGCCTGCCCGGCCTCGGGCACCGCGGCGGCCCCGTTCACCGTCGGCGCCGGCTTCACCGGCGCCGTCGACGAGGTCGAGCTGCGCCGCTTCCCGCTCACCGCGGCCCAGATCGGGACCCTCGCCGGGGCCAACCAGCTGGCCGTCGACGCCAACGTCGTGCGCGCCAACACCCGGCCGACGACGTACGGCTCCATCCTCGAAGACATCAGCCACTCGGTCGAAGGCGGCCTCTACGCCGAGCTCGTCCGCAACCGCACCTTCAAGGAGGGCTACCAGCCCGGCAGCGGCGCGGGCAACACGCCGGTGCCGTACTGGTCGCTGCTCACCTCGGCGGGCGCGACCGGGACGTACTCGGTCGACACCGCGAACCCGCTGAACACCGCGCTCGACCGCTCGCTCGAGCTGCACGCCGACACCGTTCCCGCCGCGGGCCGGGTGGCCGCCGCCAACGTCGGCTTCTACGGCGTCGCCGCCAAGCCGTCCACCAAGTACACCGGCAGCTTCTTCGCTCGCGGAACGTGGACCGGCGCGATCCGCGTCAGCTTGGAGAAGCCGGACGGCACGGTCCTGGCGAGCAAGGACGTCCAGCCGGTCGGGGCCGCGTGGACGCAGCAGACGTTCAGCTTCACCACGCCGTCGACGATCACCGCCTCCACCGACAACCGGATCGTCGTGTCCCTGGTCAACAAGGGGAAGAAGGTCCTGAGCGGGGACGCCTGGTTCCAGCAGGTGTCGCTGTTCCCGCCGACCTTCAAGAACCGGCCCAACGGTGTCCGCGCCGACCTCGGGCAGAAGCTCGCGGCGATGAAGCTCGGCCTGTTCCGCGTCCCCGGCGGCAACTACCTCGAGGGCAACACGCTCGACACCCGCTTCGAGTGGAAGAAGACCATCGGCAAGCTCGAAGAGCGGCCCGGCCACCAGAACACCGCGTGGGGCTACTGGTCCACCGACGGCTTCGGCATCCTCGACTACCTCAAGCTCGCCGAGGACATCGGTGCCCAGCCGCTGCTGGCCCTGTTCGCCGGGTACACCCTGAACGGCCAGCACGTCAGCCAGGCCGATTACCCGGCCTACGTCCAGGAAGCCCTCGACGAGATCGAGTACGCCATCGGCGACAGCTCGACCACGTGGGGCGCCAAGCGGATCGCCGACGGGCACCCGGCGCCGTTCGACCTGCACTACGTCGAGGTCGGCAACGAGGACTGGTTCGACACCTCGGGCAGCTACGCCTGGCGCTTCACGGACATGAACAACGCGATCAAGGCGAAGTACCCGCAGCTGACCGTCATCGCCACCACCGGCGGCCTGCAGGGCGGAGCCGCGTCGACCACGCCGGGGATGCGGCCGGACGCCGCGGACGACCACTACTACCAGTCGCCGCAGTGGTTCACCGACAACTCGACCCGCTACGACACCGCCGACCGCAGCGGCCCGGACATCCTGGTCGGCGAGTACGGCGCCCAGGACGGCCGGCCCACCGGCACCCTGGCCGCCGCCATCGGCGAGGCCGCGTTCCTGACCGGGCTCGAACGCAACAGCGACGTCCTCATCGGCTCGATGTACGCGCCGGTGCTGGTGCAGGAGAACCAGTCCAACTGGCCGGTCAACCTGATCGGGTTCGACGCCGGGACGAGCTACGCCTCGCCGTCGTACTGGGTGCAGCAGATGTTCTCCAGCACCTTGGGCAAGCAGATCGTCACCAGCCGCCTCAACCAGGGCAGCCCCCTGCGGCAGGTGGTCAACGTGACCACGAAGAGCGGAAGGAAGACCTTCACGGTCAAACTCGTCAACCCGACTTCGCAGGTGCAGACCGCCCGGCTGTCGCTCACCGGCGTCACCGCCGTCGACGGCACCGGCACGCTCACCACGCTCACCGGCGACCCGGCGGGGCGCAACAGCTTCGCCGCGCCCGCCGCCATCGTGCCGCAGACCAGGGAGATCACCGGCCTGGCCGCGACGTCGAAACTGACGCTGCCGGCCAACTCGGTGACGACGCTGGTCCTCACCGGCCGCTAAGACCCCGGGACGCGGCGCGTTCACCGCCGCCCGCGCCGCGTCCCGGTCACCAACCAGGAGGGAAGACACCGTGGGAGAACCACTCACCGTCGGCGTCGACTTCGGCACCCTGTCCGGCCGCGCGGTGGTCGTGCGCGTGGCCGACGGGGCCGAACTCGGCTCCGGCGTCTTCGAGTACCCGCACGGGGTGCTCGACGAGACGCTGCCCGCCACGGGCCGCGCGCTGCCGCCGGAATGGGCGCTGCAGGTCCCGGCGGACTACGTAGGAGTGCTCCGCAACGCCGTACCGGCGGCGCTGCGGGACGCCGGCGTCGACGCGGCGGACGTCGTCGGGATCGCCACCGACTTCACCGCGTGCACGATGGTGCCGACGACGGCGGACGGCACGCCGCTGTGCGAGCTGCCCGAGTTCGAAGGCAACCCGCACGCGTACGTGAAGCTCTGGAAGCACCACTCGGCGCAGCCGCAGGCGGTGCGGATCAACGAGCTGGCCCGTACCCGCGGCGAGAAGTGGCTCCCGCGCTACGGCGGCCTGATCTCCTCGGAGTGGGAGTTCGCCAAGGGCCTCGAGCTGTTCGAAGAGGCGCCCGACGTCTACGCCGCGATGCGGCACTGGGTGGAGGCGGCCGACTGGATCGTCTGGCAGCTCACCGGCGGCTACGTCCGCAACGCCTGCACCGCCGGCTACAAGGGGATCCTGCAGGACGGCCAGTACCCGAGCCGCGACTTTCTCCGCGAGCTCGCCCTCGGTTTCGAGGACTTCGTGACCGACAAGCTGGAGCACCCGCTGGGCCAGCTGGGGTCCCGCGCGGGTTCGCTGACCGCGGAGGCCGCGGCCTGGACCGGGCTGCCCGAGGGCATCGCGGTCGCCGTGGGCAACGTCGACGCGCACGTCACCGCCCCCGCCGCCCAGGCCGTCGAGCCCGGGCAGATGGTGGCGATCATGGGCACCTCGACCTGCCACGTGATGAACGGCGCCGAGCTGCACGAGGTCCCCGGCATGTGCGGGGTCGTCGAAGGCGGCATCGTGCCCGGGCTGTGGGGGTACGAAGCCGGCCAGAGCGGTGTCGGCGACATCTTCGGCTGGTTCGTCGAGCACTTCGCCGGCGCCTCGCACGAGGAGCTCACCCGGCTCGCCGCCCAGCAGGAGATCGGCGAGCACGGCCTGATCGCGCTGGACTGGCACAGCGGCAACCGGTCGGTGCTGGTGGACCACGAGCTCTCCGGCGTGATCGTCGGGCAGACGCTCGCCACCCGCGCCCAGGACGTCTACCGCGCGCTGCTGGAGGCCACCGCCTTCGGCACCCGGAAGATCATCGAGACGTTCGACGCCGCCGGTGTCCCGGTCACCGAGCTGATCATCGCGGGCGGGCTGGCGAAGAACGCGCTGCTCATGCAGATCTACGCCGACGTCACCAACCTCCCGCTGTCGGTGATCGGCTCGGCGCAGGGACCCGCGCTCGGGTCGGCCATCCACGCGGCCGTGGCCGCCGGGGCCCACGCGGACATCCGCGCGGCCGCCGCGGCGATGGGCTCGGTCGAGCGCGCGGTGTACCGGCCGGTGCCCGCGCACGTCACGGCCTACGACGAGCTGTACGCCGAGTACACCGAGCTGCACGACTACTTCGGCCGCGGCGGCAACGATGTCATGCACCGGCTGGCCGCCCGCAAGCGTGCCGTCGCGAAAGGACAGTCCTGATGTCGCTGACCGGTGAAGTGCTCGACACCGTCGCCGAGCTGAAGGAGACGGTGGCGAAGCTGCACGGCGAGCTGACCCGCAACGAGCTGGTCATCTGGACCGCGGGCAACGTCTCGGCCCGGGTCCCGGGGCGCGACCTGCTGGTCATCAAGCCCTCGGGGGTCTCCTACGACACCCTGTCCGCGGACACCATGGTGGTCACCGACCTGCACGGCGAACTCGTGGAAGGGGACCTCGCGCCGTCGTCCGACACGGCCGCGCACGCCTACGTCTACCGGCACATGCCGGAGATCGGCGGCGTCGTGCACACCCACTCGACCTACGCCACGGCGTGGGCGGCCCGCGGCGAACCGATCCCGTGCGTGCTGACGATGATCGCCGACGAGTTCGGCGGGGAGATCCCGGTCGGGCCGTTCGCCCTGATCGGCGACGACTCCATCGGCCGCGGCATCGTCGAAACGCTTCGCTCGAGCCGCTCGCCCGCGGTGCTGATGCGCAACCACGGCCCGTTCACCGTCGGCCGCACCGCGCGCGACGCGGTCAAGGCCGCGGTGATGGTCGAGGACGTGGCCCGCACCGTCCACAAGGCCTTCGAGCTCGGCACGCCCGAACCCCTCCCGCCCGAAGACGTCGACCGGCTCTACGCCCGGTACCAGAACGTCTACGGCCAGCACTGACTTCCCAAGGAGAACGATGACTTCGGCATCGAAACCCCAGCTCTGGTTCCTCACCGGGAGCCAGGCCCTCTACGGCGAGGAGACCCTCGAGCAGGTCGCCGGCCAGTCGCTGCGCATCCAGCAGCTGCTCACCGCCTCCGGCGCGCTCCCGGCCGAGATCGTCGGCAAGCCGGTGCTGACCGAGGCTTCCTCGATCCGCCGCGTGCTGCAGGAGGCCAACGCCGACGCCGCCTGCGTCGGCGTGATCGCCTGGATGCACACCTTCTCGCCCGCGAAGATGTGGATCACCGGCCTGGACGCGCTGCGCAAGCCGCTGCTGCACCTGCACACGCAGCTCAACGAAGCCCTGCCGTGGTCCACCATCGACATGGACTTCATGAACCTCAACCAGGCCGCGCACGGCGACCGGGAGTTCGGGTTCATCCAGACCCGCCTCGGCGTGCCGCGCAAGACCGTCGCCGGGCACGTGTCCGACCCGGCCGTCGTCGCCCGGATCGACGCGTGGGCGCGGGCCGCGATCGGCGCCGACCACCTGCGGAACCTGCGGCTCGCCCGGTTCGGCGACAACATGCGCGACGTCGCGGTCACCGAAGGCGACAAGGTCGAGGCGGAGCTGCGGTTCGGCGTCTCGGTCAACACCTACGGCGTCAACGACCTGGTGGAACTGGTCGACCAGGTGTCCGAAAAGGACACAGTGGACGCACTGGTGCGGCAGTACGCCGAGGATTACAACGTTGTCGCGGACCTGGCGGCCGGGGGAGCGCGGCACGAGTCGCTGCGGTACGCGGCGAAGATCGAAGCCGGGATGCGGAAGTTCCTCACCGACGGCGGCTTCGGCGCGTTCACCACGAACTTCGAGGACCTCGGCGGGCTGCGGCAGCTGCCCGGCCTCGCGGTGCAGCGGCTGATGGCCGACGGCTACGGGTTCGGCGGCGAGGGCGACTGGAAGACCTCGGCGCTGCTCGCCGCGGTCAAGGCGATGGGCGTCGGCAAGTCCGCCGGCACGTCGTTCATGGAGGACTACACCTACCACTTCGGACCGGGCAAGCCGAAGATCCTCGGCGCGCACATGCTCGAAGTCTGCCCGAGCATCGCCGCCGCCAAGCCGTCGTGCGAGATCCACGCGCTGGGCATCGGCAACCGGGAGGACCCGGTCCGGCTCGTGTTCGACGCCGCGCCCGGCCCCGGTGTGGTGCTGGGCCTGGTCGACCTCGGCGACCGGTTCCGGCTGGTGGCCAACGAAATCGACGTCGTCGCGCCGGACGAGCCGCTGCCGAACCTGCCGGTCGCCCGGGCGGTCTGGGAGCCGGCGCCGTCGCTGGCGACGTCCGCGGAGTCGTGGATCACCGCGGGCGGTCCGCACCACACGGTGCTCACCCAGGCCGTGGGTACCGAGACCCTGCGCGACTTCGCGAATCTGCTGGGAGTAGAACTGCTCGTCATCGATCACGACACGACGCCGCACGACTTCGCCGACCGGATCCGCTGGAACCAGGCCTACCACCGGCTCGCCCAGGGTTTCTGAACACCGAGCTTCTGAGAAAGGAAGAAGGAACGATGAAGTTCACCAGAGGAATCGCGGCGCTCGCCGCCGCGGGGCTCGCGCTCACGCTGTCGGCCTGCGGCTCGAGCCAGAAGACCGCGGACCAGACGGCCGCACCCGGCGCCGGCGCCAGTGCCGAGGGCAGCCTGGTCGGCGTCACCATGCCGACGAAGTCGTCGGAGCGGTGGATCCACGACGGCGACAACATCAAGGCCGCCCTGGAGAAGCTCGGCTACAAGGTCGACCTGCAGTACGCCGAGAACGACATCCCGACCCAGGTGAACCAGATCGAGAACCAGATCACCAAGGGCGCCAAGCTCCTGGTCATCGCCTCGATCGACGGCACCGCCATCACCACCCAGCTGCAGGAAGCGGCCGACAAGAAGATCCCGGTCATCGCCTACGACCGGCTGATCCGCAACTCGCCGAATGTCGACTACTACGCCACCTTCGACAACTTCAAGGTCGGCGTCGAGCAGGCGAACTCGCTGGTCAAGGGCCTGGGTGACGGTGCCGGCCCGTTCAACGTCGAGCTGTTCGCCGGTTCCCCGGACGACAACAACGCGACGTTCTTCTTCAACGGCGCGATGTCGGTCCTCAAGCCCCTGATGGACAGCGGCAAGCTGGTCGTCAAGAGCGGCCAGACCGACTTCGCCCGCGCGGCCATCCTCCGCTGGGACCCGGCCACCGCGCAGCGCCGCATGGAGGACCTGCTCACCAAGACCTACACCGGTGGCGCGAAGGTCCAGGGCGTGCTCTCGCCGTACGACGGCCTGTCGATCGGCATCCTGTCGGCGCTGAAGAGCAACGGCTACGGCACCGCCGGCCAGCCGTACCCGATCGTCACCGGGCAGGACGCCGAGGTCGCCTCGGTCAAGTCCATCATCGCCGGTGAGCAGTACTCGACGATCTTCAAGGACACCCGCAAGCTCGCCGACACCACCGTCAAGATGGCCGACGCCGTGCTGAAGGGCCAGAAGCCCGAGGTCAACAACACCAAGGACTACGACAACGGCAAGAAGGTCGTCCCGTCCTACCTGCTGCAGCCGGTCACCGTGGACAAGACGAACTACCAGAAGGAACTCGTCGACTCGGGCTACTACACGGCAGGTCAGCTGAAATGACCGAACTGCTCGGCATGCGCGGGATCACCAAGACCTTCCCCGGGGTCAAGGCGCTGTCGGACGTCAACCTTTCCGTGCGCCGCGGGGAGATCCACGCGATCTGCGGGGAGAACGGCGCCGGGAAGTCCACCCTGATGAAGGTGCTCTCGGGCGTCTACCCCCACGGGTCGTACGACGGCGAGATCACCTTCGACGGGCAGCGGTGCGAGTTCGGGTCGGTGCGCGACAGCGAACGGCGCGGGATCGTGATCATCCACCAGGAACTCGCGCTGTGCGGTCAGTTGTCGATCGCGGAGAACATCTTCCTCGGCAACGAACAGCAGAAGCGGGGCTGGATCGACTGGAACCGCACCAACCACGAGGCCGGCGCGCTGCTCAAGCGCGTCGGCCTCGCCGAAAACGCCACGCGGGCGGTGCAGGAACTCGGGGTCGGCAAGCAGCAGCTCGTCGAGATCGCGAAGGCGCTGTCCAAAGAGGTCAAGCTGCTGATCCTCGACGAGCCCACCGCGGCGCTCAACGACGACGACTCGGCCCACCTGCTCGAACTGCTGCGCGGGCTGCGGGACGAGGGCGTCACGTGCGTGATCATCTCGCACAAGCTCGGCGAGGTGACGGCGATCGCCGACACCGTCACGATCCTGCGGGACGGCAAGACGATCGAGACCCTGGAGGCGGCGGGGCTGACCGAAGAGCGCATCATCACCGGGATGGTCGGCCGCGACCTCGAGCACCGGTTCCCGCCGCGGGAGCCGGAGATCGGGGAAGAGGTGCTGCGGATCGAGGACTGGACGGTGCACAGCCCGACCCAGGCCGGGCGGGTCGTCGTCGACCACGCGTCGCTTTCGCTGCGGCGCGGGGAGATCGTCGGCCTGGCCGGGCTGATGGGCGCGGGCCGCACCGAACTCGCGATGAGCGTGTTCGGCCGGTCGTGGGGCAAGGACATCTCCGGCCGCATCTACAAGCGCGGCGAGGAGATCGAGGTCCGGTCGGTGCAGGAGGCCGTCCGCCACGGCATCGCCTACGCCACCGAGGACCGGAAGCGCTACGGGCTCAACCTGATCGAGGACATCCAGCGCAACGTGTCCGCGGCCGGGCTGGGCAAGCTGGCCAAGCGCGGCTGGGTCAACGAGCACGCCGAGCACGACACCGCCAACCGGTACCGCCGCGACCTGCGGATCAAGGCACCGAGCGTGCAGAGCGTCACCGGGAAGCTCTCCGGCGGCAACCAGCAGAAGGTCGTGCTCGCCAAGTGGATCTTCACCGATCCGGACGTGCTGATCCTGGACGAACCGACCCGCGGCATCGACGTGGGCGCGAAGTTCGAGATCTACACGATCATCAACGAGCTGGCCGCCCAGGGGAAGGCCGTCCTGGTCATCTCCTCCGAGCTGCCGGAGCTGCTCGGGCTCTGCGACCGGATCTACGCGCTGTCGGCGGGGCGGATCACCGGCGAGACCAAGCGCGAAGAAGCCACCCAGGAACTGCTGATGCAGTACATGACTAAGGAACGGGAATGACCACGACCGAAGCGCGGCCTGCCGTGCCCCCGGTTGAGCGCTCCAAGCGGAGGATCTCGATCAACCCGCGCCAGAGCGGCATCTACGTCGCGTTCGCGCTGATCGTGGTGCTGTTCGAGGTGCTCACCGGTGGCGCGCTGCTGGAGCCGCAGAACATCTCCAACATCATCGTGCAGAACAGCTACGTGCTGATCCTCGCGATCGGGATGATCCTGGTGATCATCTCCGGGCACATCGACCTGTCCGCCGGGTCGGTGGTCGCGATGACCGGCGCGGTGTCGGCGGTGCTGATGGTGAATTCGCACGTGCCGTGGTTCTGGGCCGTGCTGATCACCCTCGTCGTCGGCGCGGCGATCGGCGCGTGGCAGGGGTACTGGGTCGCCTACTTCGGCATCCCGGCGTTCATCGTGACGCTCGCCGGCATGCTGGCGTTCCGGGCCCTGACCCTGACGGTGCTGGGCAACCAGGGCATCGGCCCGTTCCCGGACGCGATCCGCACGCTGTCGAACGGCTTCACCGACGGCTACCTCGGCAACATCGGCCTCGGCCCGCTCGGCGGCGCCGACCTGGTGTCGCTGCTCGCGGGGGTGGCCGCGGTGGCCGGGATCGTGTTCACCCAGTGGCGCAAGCGGATGGGCCGGCTGGGCTACGGCCAGGACGTCGATCCCTTCCCGGTGTTCGTGCTCAAGCTGGTCGGGATCGCGGCGCTGGTGCTCGCGCTGGTCGTGCAGCTGGCCCGGTTCAAGAACCTGCCGTGGGTGCTGATCCTGCTGGCGGCGCTGGTGCTCGGCTACTCGCTGGTGGCCGGCAAGTCGGTGTTCGGCCGGCACATCTACGCCGTGGGCGGCAACCTGCAGGCCGCGACGCTCTCGGGCGTCAAGGTCAAGCAGGTGACGTTCTGGATCTTCGTCAACATGGGCGTCCTGGCGGCCCTGGCGGGGATCATCTTCGCGGGCCGGCTCAACCAGGCCGGCCCGACGGCGGGCATCAACTTCGAGCTGGACGCGATCGCGGCGGCCTTCATCGGCGGCGCGGCGGTCCAGGGCGGCGTCGGCAAGGTGGTCGGCGCGATCACCGGCGGCCTGATCATGGCGGTGATCAACAACGGCATGTCCCTGATCGGCGCCCCGAGCGAGCGCGTGATGCTGGTCAAGGGCGTCGTCCTGCTGGCGGCGGTGGCGTACGACATCTGGACCAAGCGCCGCGCGGCTTCCTGACGCGCATGGTCACGTGAAGGCCGCCTCGGGGCTCGGTCCCCGAGGCGGCCTTCGCCGTGTCGCCCCACCAATCACGCGAGATCCGCCTCCAATCACGCGAGTTCCACCTTCGATCACGCGAGTTCCGCGCTCGATCACGCGAGTCCCGGGTTCGATGGCGCGGGCGGCCCGCGCCCAGCGCGAAGGCCACCTCGGGGAGTGTCCCCGAGGTGGCCTTCGCCGTGTTCCCTCGGCTCACTGGTTGCAGCGCTTGCCGGTGTTGATGCAGTTGACGACCTGGTTCATCAGGCGCTGGCCCATGACGTTGGCGAAGTCGTCGTGGTCCGAACGCGGGTTGTGCTTCTCCTGCGCGAAGGCGTCCACTTTGTACTGGCCCTTGACCTGGATGTCGTGCGGGATGTTGTAGACCAGCTTGATCACCAGCTGCGGCACGTTCTGGAAACCCTTCGGGCACTTGCCCTGCTGGTCGGCGAACACGATGTGCGTGCGGTGGTTGGCGCTGTCGATGTTCTTGCCGTCCCAGCAGTTCGGGAAGGCGTGGATCCGCTCCACCTTGCTGTTCTGCGGGCAGATCGGGTAGTGGTCGGTGAGCCGGTCCTCGAAGCCGGTGCAGGTCCAGCTGGGCCGGGCGTTGGCCGGGCCGTTGGTGCTCTGCTTGGCGTCGCCGTAGAGGATCCGGAGGAACTGCGGCATCGCGACGACCTTCTTCGCGCCGCCGCTGGTGAACGTGATCGTCGCCGACTGGACGCGCTGGATCTCGCCGTCGTTGTCGCCGACCTCGTTCTTGTCGTTGACGCCCGGCAGTTCGCCCGCCTGGCCGCCCGAGTTCTGGCCGCCGTTGTCGAGGCCGCCCTTGCCGTTCTGCTTGAGCACGCACTGCGCGAGCCCGCCGAGGTTGGTCGGCTTCGCGGCCCGGCGGCCGATCGCGATGGCGATCCGGTCGATGGTGGCCGCGCGCTTGTCCTTGAGCGGGCCGACGACGGCGTTCTGGATGTCCTGCGGGGTCTTGAGGTCGCCGTTCGCGATCCGCTTGTTGGCCTCGTCGATCTGCTTGTCGAGCAGGTCGAGGTTGCGGTTCACCTCGTCCATGGCCTGGTCCGGGACGTCCGGCAGCTTGCTCGCGACGTCCGGGCAGTCGACCTGGGCGCTCGCCTTGTCCTTGGCGCTGCCGGCCCGGTCGGGCTGCGTGGCGGGCGGGTTCTTCTCGGCGTCGCCGGTGTCGATGCGGACCACGGGCCAGAAGTAGGCGGACTTGTCGCCGTTCTTGCAGGTGGTGCCGGCCTTGACCAGGCTCTTGTTGTTCGAGTCGGCGTTGGTGGAGAGGTTGCCGACGTAGTCGTGCAGGTGCTGGGCACCGTTCTTGATCCCCGGCTGGGCGATGAAGTTGTCCGGGTTGAAGTGCTGGTTCTCGTTGCGGCCGCAGTCCACCGTGAACGTGCCGCGCGCACCCTTCTGCTGCAGCGCCTTGTTCACGTTGATGCCCGACGGGACTTTCGCGATGTCGATGAAGAACGACGGGTCGGCCTCGTCGGCGCTGGCCTCACCGGTGCGGCCGGCGGTGGTCGCGACGACGATGCCGCCGACGGCCAGCGCGAGAGCCAGGCCGCCGGTCGCGATCTTCGTGCGGCGGGTGATGCGATGTCTGCCCGTGGCGGGGGTGCGGGAGTTATTCCGGGCCATGTTCACCTCGTTCGGTTGTCCGGGCACGCCGAAACACGCCTGCGTACCCGGTCTGGAGACGCGCGGAACCCGGGGAGTGAGCATCGGGCGCGGGTATCGGGGGAACCCGCCCGGTGTCACTGGTTCCGGCATTGGGGGGAACGGCCGCCGGCGGGGGCCGGTTCAGCCCGTTACCTTTTCGTTATTTATGGAAGGTGAACAAAGTTCACGTATGATCTTGTGATCGCTAACATCACCTCATGCCCGTGGACGACGCAGGTCCTGACGGCCCGCTCCGCGCGCGGCCCCTCCGGCGCCGGGGCACGCTCGGGGTGATCGCCACCGGCTCGTCGGCCTCGGGGCCGGTGCTGCACGGCCTCCGCGAGGCCGCCCGCGAGCAGGAGTACGTGCTGAGCGTCTTCAGCGTGTCGAGCAGGAGCGCCGCGGCGGTGCTGGCGGCGGTGGCCGGGCTGCAGCTGCAAGGCGTCGCCGGGATCGTGGTGCTCGACGGGCACCTGCTGGCCGAGCTGGCCCCGGTCGCCGGCATCCCGCTGGTCCCAGCGGCGTCGACCGACCAGTACGCGGGCGCGCGCCAGGCGACCGAGCACCTCCTCGAACTCGGCCACGCGACGGTCTGGCACCTCGGCGGCCCGGAGGAGGGCCCGGTCGCCCGCGCCCGCGAACGCGGCTGGCGCGAGACGCTGGAGCGGCACGGAGCCGAGGTCCCGCCCGTGGTCCGCGGCGACTGGTCGGCCCGCTCGGGCTTCCGCGCGGGCCAGTCCCTGGCGGTCGAATCCGGTGTGGGCGCGGTGTTTTCGGCGAACGACCACATGGCACTGGGGCTTCTGGCGGCCTTCGCGGAGGCGGGCATGCAAGTCCCGCGAGACGCTCACGTGGTCGGCTTCGACGACGTCCCCGAGGCGGCGTACTTCGCACCCCCGCTGACCACGGTCCGCCAGGACTACCTGGCGGCGGGCCGCCGCACCCTGGCCACGATGGCGGCCCGCCTCGATGGAGTCGCGCTCCCGGCCTGGGGAACGGTCGAGGCCGAGCTGGTGGTGCGCGAGAGCAGCCGCTGCCTCAAGGGCGCGTAGGTCCCGGAAGTCACCGGGTCAGCGGCAGGGACGCCATCCCGCGCAGCGCCGGGTTGGGACGGCGCGTCACCTCGCCGCCGATCCGCAGCGTCGGAAACCGCTTTCCCAGCTGTTCGAGCAGCACGGTCATTTCGAGCCGCGCCAAGGCCGCGCCGAGGCAGAGGTGCAGGCCGTGCCCGAAGAACAGCCCGCGGCCGCCGTCCCGGGTGATGTCGAAGCGGTCCGGGTCGGCGAACCGCGCGGGGTCCCGGTTCGCCGACCCCGAGAGCAGCACGATCACGTCGCCCTCGGCAATCTCGCGGCCGTCGAGCACCGCCGGCCGGGCGGCCGCGCGCTGGGTCACCTGGGCGGCCCCGTCCCACCGCAGGATCTCCTCGGCCGCGCCGGCCGCCAGTCCCGGATCGCCGGTGAGCAGGGCGAACTGGTCCGGGTGGGTGAGCAGGGCGTGGATCCCGTTGCCGAGCGCGCCCGCGGTCGTCTCGTAGCCGCCGCCGAACAACACGAGCAGCGAGTTGAGCACCTCTTCGCCGGACATCAGCTCCTCACCGGCGGCGGGCCTGGCCAGCAGCGCGGACGTCAGATCGTCGCGCGGCTCCGCCCGCCGCCGTGCGATCAGATCCGTGAAATAGGCGTGGTATTCGACGGCGGCCGCGTCGACCGCGGCGCGCAGCTCCGGCGACATCGCGGGGTCGACCTGCTTGCCGATCAGGTCGGTGACGCGGCGCAGCCGGTCGTGGTCGGTTTCGGGCACGCCGACCAGATCGCCGATCACCGCCATCCCGAGCGGGTAGAGGACGGTGCCGACGAACTCCGCCGCGGTCCCGCCTGCGGTGGCGTCGGCGAAGCGGTCGAGCACGCGGTCGGTGGCCCGGCGGACGGAAGGCTCCAGCGCCTGGACGCGCAGGACGGTGAAGTCGCGGACGAGCAGCCGGCGTTCGCGGGTGTGGTCCGGCGGGTTCTTCCACGGCAGCAGATCGGCCAGCAACGCCATCGCGGGGTTGTCCCGCCAGCCCGGCGTGTGCCGGTCGCGCCACCCGGCGTCGAGGACGCGGAAGGTCTCGCCGTCGGCGAGCACCTGCTGGCAGTCGGCGAACCGGCTGAGCACCCAGCCGCCGAAGACCTCGCTGCGGAAGATCGGCGTCTCCTCGCGGAGCTTCGCGTAGACGGGGTACGGATCGGCGAGCCCGGCCGGGCTGGACAGGGACAGCAGGGCGTGGTCGGCGGCTGCGGACACGAGTGCTCCCTCCGGTGGCGGAAAGCGGTACCCGCAGTCTTCTCCCCGACACCCCGGCCGGGCAACGTCCGGTAGCCGGCCACCACTCGGCGGACCGCCCGTGCGGCACTACAGCTTCAGGCGGTCACCGAGCCCGCGGACGTGGTCCGCCCGGCCGCAGTCGAGGTCCTGCTGGCGGCGGCGTTCCGCGACGAACGCGCGGCCCAGCCCCGTCCGGTCCGAAGTGGACATACTCCGGCGCAGGTCGTTCAGCAGCCCGCGTTCTTCGACGCGGACGTGCGCGTCGACGACGTTCTCCAGCCGCAGCAATGCCTTCTCGAAGTCGTCACCCTCCAGGACGGCCAGCAGGTCCTCGGCGAACGGCGAGCCCGGAGACTCCGGCCGGACGATCCGCTCGGTCGCCGTCGCGTGCGCGACCAGGAGGGCCGACAGCTCCGCCACCAGGGCCGGCCGGTCGGCTTCGGTGTTGCGCAGGTCGCGCAGCAGCTGCTCGAACCGGCGGTGGTCGGCCAGCAGCACCTCGACCAGGTCCGAACCCGGTGCCGCCGCGGCCGGGGCCGGGCGCATCCAGCCGAACGTCAGCTCCACCGCCTGGCGCCAGTGCGCGTATTCGGAGTCGCGGCGGGCCGGGTCCATCGCCGGCAGCCACTGGCCCGCCCGGTGCCAGTTGCGCCGCAGGCCCTCCAGGTCCGGCCAGTACCCGACGGACAACCCGGCCGCGTAGGCCGCGCCGAGCGACACCGTCTCCGCCACCATCGGGCGCACCACCGGCACGTCGAGGACGTCGGCGATGAACTGCATCAGCAGGTTGTCCGCGGTCATCCCGCCGTCGACCTTCAAGGTCGAGAGCGCCAGCCCGGAGTCGGCGTTCATCGCGTCGACGACCTCGCGGGTCTGCCAGCCCGTCGCCTCCAGCACCGCTCGCGCGAGGTGGCCCTTCGTGATGTACGACGTCAGCCCGGCGATGACGCCGCGTGCCTCGCTGTGCCAGTGCGGCGCGAACAGGCCGGAGAACGCGGGCACGATGTAGCAGCCGCCGTTGTCCTCGACCGTCCGGGCGAGGGTCTCGATCTCGGGTGCGCTGCCGATCAGCTCCAGGCCGTCGCGGAACCACTGCACCAGCGACCCGGTGACGGCGATAGACCCTTCCAGGGCGTACACCGCGGGCTCGTCGCCGATCTTGAAGCCGACCGTGGTGAGCATGCCGTGGGTGGACAGCACCGGCGTCGGGCCGGTGTTGAGCAGCAGGAAGCTGCCGGTGCCGTAGGTGCACTTCGCCTCGCCGGGCGCGAAGCAGGTCTGGCCGAACAGCGCCGCCTGCTGGTCACCCAGCGCGGCGGCGATGCGGATGCCGGGGACCACGCGGGACGTCGTGCCGTAGACCTCGGTCGACGAGCGGATCTCCGGCAGCATCGCGCGCGGGACGTCGAAGAACTCCAGCAGCTCGTCGTCCCAGTTGAGGGTGCGCAGGTTCATCAGCATGGTCCGCGAGGCGTTGGTGACGTCGGTGACGTGCACGCCGCCCTCGGCGCCGCCGGTCAGGTTCCAGATCAGCCAGCTCTCGATGGTGCCGAAGAGGACGTCCCCGCGTTCGGCGCGCTCGCGCAGGCCGGGGGTGCGTTCGAGCAGCCAGCGGATGCGGGGAGCGGAGAAGTACGTGGCGAGGGGGAGGCCGCACAGCCGGCGCACCCGGTCGGCGCCGGGTTCGCGGGCGAGCTGTTCGAGCATCGCGTCGGTCCGGGTGTCCTGCCAGACGATCGCCCGCCCGACCGGGTTGCCGGTGCGCCGGTCCCACAGGACGGTGGTCTCGCGCTGGTTGGCGATCCCGAGCCCGACGACCTGCTCGGCGGTCGCGCCGGCGTCGGCGAGGGCCTGCGGGACGATCCGCGAGACGTTCCGCCAGATCTCGGTGGCGTCGTGCTCGACCCACCCGGGCCGCGGGAAGTGCTGCTGGTGCTCCCGCTGCACGACGGAGACGAGCCGGCCGCGGGCGTCGAACAGGATGCACCGGGTGGAGGTGGTGCCCTGGTCGATGGACATCACGTACCGCTGGACCATGGTCCTCCCTTCACCACCGGGACGCGCCCAGGTCTCGCGAGACCGCCCGGGCCGCGTCGCGGACCTGGGTCAGCAGCCTCGGGCTCGGGGCGCCGTCGGGCTCGCAGATCCGCTCCACCGGACCCGACACCCCGATCGCGCCGACCACGATGCCGCCGTGGCCGCGGATCGGGGCCGCGATCCCGGCCTCACCCGAGATCATCTCGCCGTTCTCCGCCGCCCAGCCCGCCTCCCGTACCTTCGCACACGCCCGCTTGATCGCCGTCTGGGTGACCAGCGTGCGGCGCGTGTACGGCTCCGGGACCGCCTTCAGCGTCGTGTCGTAGGCCAGCAGCACCTTCCCCAGCGCGGTCGCATGCAGCGGCAGCAGGGTGCCGACGTCGAGGGTCTGCAGGCTGTCGTCCGGGCGGAACACGTGGTGCACGACCAGCACCCGGCCCTCCAGCGGTGCCCCGATCCGGACGGCCTCGCCGCTGCGGGCGGCCAGTGCGTCGGCCCAGTTGATCGCCCGGGACCGCAGCTCGTTGACGTCCAGGTAGCTGGTGCCCAGGTGCAGCAGGGCCGCGCCGAGCTGGTACTTGCCTGTGTCGCGGTCCTGCTCGACGAAGCCGACGCCCTGCAGCGTGCGCAGGATCCCGTGCGCGGTGCCCTTCGCCAGCTCGAGGGACTCGGCGATCTCGCCGACGCCCAGACGGCCCGAGCCGCGCGCCAGCAACCGCAGGATCGCGGCGGCGCGCTCGATGGACTGGATCGGACCGGGCACGGCGCGACCCTAACCCGACCGGCCCCGATTCGACAATGTCGAACATCCACTTCGGCCGTTCGACAATGCCGACCGGCGTCCGTTGACCGGCCTGACCCGCGAATTTAACTTTCATCCACCAATAGGGGGACAAGGTCCTTTGTGGAGGAAAGCAATGGTGCGAAGCCTCAAGGCCCGCGGGCTCGCCGGCGAGATGGCCGCCGAGTTCGTGGGGACGATGATCCTCATCCTGTTCGGGTGCGGCGTGGTGGCGCAGGTCGTCGCCGCGGGCATCGGGGACCACGACAGCATCGCCTGGGCCTGGGGCCTCGGCGTCACCCTGGGTGTCTACGTCGCTTCGCGGATCAGCGGCGCCCACCTGAACCCGGCCGTGACCGTCGCCCTCGCGGTGTTCAAGGGCTTCGAGTGGCGCAAGGTCGCCCCCTACGCCCTGGCCCAGACCGCCGGCGCGTTCCTGGCCGCGATGCTGGTGCGCTGGAACTACACCGAGGTCCTCAACGCGAAGGACCCCGGCCTGACCATCAAGACCCAGGGCGTGTTCTCCACCCTGCCCGGCAACGGCACGCTGCCCGTCGGTGACTGGGCCGCCTTCCGCGACCAGATCATCGGTACCGCGATCCTCGTCCTGGTGATCTTCGCGATCACCGACCTGCGCAACACCTCGCCCGGCGCGAACCTCGCCCCGGTCGTGGTCGGCTTCCTCGTCGTCGCCATCGGCATGGCCTGGGGCACCAACGCCGGCTACGCGATCAACCCCGCCCGCGACTTCGGCCCGCGCCTGGCCTCCTGGCTGACCGGCTACGACACGGCGTTCACGGACCAGTACGGCTTCCCGTACTGGTGGATCCCGATCGTGGCGCCGGTGCTCGGCGCGATCGTCGGCGGCGCGATCTACAAGTACTTGATCGAGCGCCACCTCCCGGCCGGCGACCCGCTGGACGCCATGCCCGCCAAGGACCTCGAGCCCGCCAACTGAGTAGGAGCACGACCATGCCGGACTTCGTCGGTGCCGTGGACCAGGGCACGACCAGCACCCGCTTCATGATCTTCGACCACGGCGGCAACGAGATCGCCCGCCACCAGCTCGAGCACGAGCAGATCCTGCCCAAGCCGGGCTGGGTCGAGCACGACGCCACCGAGATCTGGGAACGCACCCGCTCGGTCATCGCAACCGCGCTCAACAAGGCGAACCTGACGGTCGGCGACCTGGCCGCGCTCGGCATCACCAACCAGCGCGAGACCACCGTCGTCTGGAACCGCCGCACCGGCCGCCCGTACGGCAACGCGATCGTCTGGCAGGACACCCGCACCGACCGGATCGCCTCCGCGCTCGAGCGCGAGGGCAAGGGCGACATCATCCGCCGCAAGGCCGGCCTGCCGCCCGCCACCTACTTCTCCGGCGGCAAGCTGCAGTGGATCCTCGAGAACATCCCGGGGGTGCGCGAGGACGCCGAGAAGGGCGACGCGCTCTTCGGCACCACCGACTCGTGGCTCATCTGGAACCTCACCGGCGGCCCGGACGGCGGCGTGCACGTCACCGACCCGACCAACGCCTCCCGCACCATGCTGATGGACCTGGAGACCCTCGACTGGGACGACGAGCTGCTGTCGTTCTTCGGCGTCCCGCGGCAGATGCTGCCGGCGATCCGGCCGTCGTCGAACCCGGGCTTCGGCACCACCCGCGCGGACGGCCCGCTCGGCGGCGAGGTCGCCATCACCGGCGTCCTCGGCGACCAGCAGGCCGCCACCGTCGGCCAGGTCTGCTTCCGGCCCGGCGAGGCCAAGAACACCTACGGCACCGGCAACTTCCTGCTGCTCAACACCGGCCAGGAGCTGGTGCGCTCCCAGCACGGCCTGCTGACGACGCTGTGCTACCAGTTCGGCGACGACAAGCCGGTCTACGCCCTCGAAGGCTCGATCGCCGTCACCGGGTCGGCCGTGCAGTGGCTGCGCGACCAGCTCGGCATCATCAGCGGCGCGGCCCAGAGCGAGAGCCTGGCCCGCCAGGTCGAGGACAACGGCGGCGTCTACTTCGTCCCGGCGTTCTCCGGCCTGTTCGCCCCGTACTGGCGCTCCGACGCGCGCGGCGCGATCGTCGGCCTCACCCGCGCCACGACCAACGCCCACATCGCCCGGGCCACCCTGGAAGCGATCTGCTACCAGACCCGCGACGTCGTCGAGGCCATGCAGAACGACTCCGGCGTCACCCTCGACGTGCTGCGGGTGGACGGTGGCGTCACCGCCAACGAGCTGTGCATGCAGCTGCAGGCGGACATCCTCGGCGTGCCGGTGTCGAAGCCGGTCGTCGCCGAGACCACCGCTCTCGGCGCCGCCTACGCGGCCGGGCTGGCGGTCGGTTTCTGGAAGTCGACCGACGAGCTGGAGCAGAACTGGAACGAGGACAAGCGCTGGACGCCGTCGTGGAGCGACGAGCAGCGCGCCGAAGGCTACGCGGGCTGGCAGAAGGCCGTCGGCCGCACGCTCGACTGGGTCGACGTGCAGTGAGCAGGAGGAGGAACACCGTGACCCCGCTTTCCCCGGCCTACCGGGCGGAGACGCTGCGGAAGCTGGTCAACGAAGAGGTCGACGTGCTGGTCGTCGGCGGGGGAGTCACCGGGGCCGGCGTCGCGCTCGACGCCGCGTCCCGGGGGCTGTCGACCGCGCTGGTCGAGGCCCGCGACTTCGCCGCCGGCACGTCCAGCCGGTCGTCCAAGCTGATCCACGGCGGCCTGCGCTACCTGGAGCAGCTGGACTTCAAGCTGGTGCGCGAGGCGCTCAAGGAGCGCGGCCTGCTGCTGCAGAAGCTGGCCCCGCACCTGGTGCGGCCGGTGAAGTTCCTGGTGCCGCTGCAGCACCGGGTGTGGGAGCGCGGGTACATCGGCGCCGGCGTCACGCTGTACGACACCCTCGGCGGCGCCCGTGCGCTGCCGCGGCACCGGCACCTGTCCAAGCGGGGCGCCTTCAAGGTGGCCCCGGCGCTCGCGGACGACGCGCTGATCGGGGCGATCCAGTACTACGACGCCCAGGTCGACGACGCCCGCCACACGATGACGATCGCCCGGACGGCGGCCGAGCAGGGCGCTTCGGTGCTCACGCGGACTCGGGTCACTTCGCTGCTTCGCGACGGCGAGCGCGTCGTCGGTGCGAAGGTGGTCGACCGCGAGAGTGGTGTCGAGTTCGAGATCCGCGCTCGCACCGTCGTGGCGGCCACCGGTGTCTGGAGCGACGACATGGCGGAGGCGGCCGGCATCCCGGCGCCGTTCACCGTGCGGGCCTCGAAGGGCATCCACCTCGTGGTGCCGCGGGAGAAGATCGACCTCGACACCGGGCTGATCCTGCGCACGGAGAAGAGCGTGTTGTTCGTCATCCCGTGGGGACGGCACTGGATCGTCGGCACCACCGACACCGAGTGGGACCTCGACCGCGAGCACCCGGCGGCGAGCCGCGCGGACGTCGATTACGTGCTCGAACACCTCAACGCCGTCCTGCGCACCCCCGTGACGCACGACGACATCGAGGGCGTCTACGCCGGACTGAGGCCGCTGCTGGCGGCGAAGGCGGCCGCGACGACGAAGCTGTCGCGGGAGCACGCGGTGGCGCACCCGGTGCCGGGCCTGGTCATCGTGGCCGGCGGCAAGTACACGACGTACCGGGTGATGGCCGCGGACGCGGTCGACGTCGCGGTCGAGGAGCTCGGCCGCCCGGCCCCGCCGTCCTGGACCGACCGGCTCCCGATCGCCGGCGCCGAGGGCTACCACGAGCTGTGGGAGGACCGGTCCGGCGTTGCCGCGAAGTCGGGCCTGCCGCTGACCCGCGTCGAGCACCTGCTGCAGCGGTACGGCACGCGGATCTGGAACCTCCTTTCGCTCATCGAGGAGGACCCCTCGCTCGCGGAGCCGATCACGGAGGGCTCGGAGTACCTCCGCGTGGAGGCGGCGTACGCGGTCTCCCACGAGGGGGCGCTGCACCTGGAGGACGTCCTGACGCGGCGGACGCGCATCTCGATCGAGGAGCGCGACCGCGGCGTCGCAGCGGCGCCGGTCGTCGCGGAGCTGATGGCCCCGCTGCTCGGCTGGGACGCCCCGAAGCGCGAGCGCGAGGTGGCGAACTACCTCGCGCGCGTCGAGGCGGAGCGCTCGGCCCAGGAAGCCCCGGACGACGCGGCGGCGAACGCCACCCGCCTCGCGGCCCCGGCGCTGCTGCCGAGCTGAACCGGACACCCGGAACCGACCTGAAGGGGAGGACAGGGATGTTCAGAGGTGTCTCGCGACGGCGGCGGTGGTGCTCGCCGCGGAACCCGGCGAGTGCGGACGAACCGGGCGGCCCGATCGATCTGGACACGCTGCCCGGCGGGCTGACCGGGTCACTCCGCTGCCGTTGCCCGCCGAGGGCGCTTACTGCCGTGCCGCGGACCTCAACGACCGTGGCGCCGTCACGGGCGAATGCTCGGTGCTGGAGCAGAACTCGCACGCCGTGCGGTGGGACCTGCCGGTGATCGGGAACCGGTGAGCACGCCCAGCTCGGCGAGCACGTACCGGGCGTTGGCCGAGATGACCGGGTTGGTGTGCCGGTAGTACGGCAGCTGGAGCACGGCCATCGCCAGCGCCCGGCCCCGGCCGCGGGCCCAGGTGGCGTCGTCGGGGGCCACGGTGTCGCGGAAGGCGTCCCGGGTGTCCGCGGTCAGCAGGTTCCACGCCGGGATCAGATCGATCGCCGGGTCGCCGAGGCCCGCGGTCGCCCAGTCGAGGACGCCGCTGAGGTGGCCGTCGCGCAGCAGGAGGTTGCTCGGCATCAGGTCGCCGTGCACCCAGCGCGGCGGCCCGGTCCATTGTGGAGCGTCGACTGCTTCGGCCCACACGGCGAGGGCCGCCTCCGCGTCGAACGGCTCGTCGGTGCGGCTCAGCTCGGCGATCGCCTCGCGGGCGGCCGTGTCCACGGTGGACAGCGGCCGCCCGCGGTGGGCCGGCGGACCCGCTGCCCGGTTCGCCCGGAGCGCGAGGACGAACTCCGCCAGCCCGGGAGCCGGGTGGCCTTCGAGCGCCGGGGAGCCGTCGAGCCAGCGGTGCACCGCCCACGGCCACGGGTACCCCTCGGCGGGCTCACCGACCGCGACGACGGCCGGGACCGCCGCCGGCAGCTCGCCCAGTGCGCCGAGGGCCTCGCGTTCCTTCGCGATGTCGCCGGCGCCACCAGCGGTGAGGGGAAGCCGGACGGTCAGCTCGGTCCCGAGGCGGTACACGGCGTTGACCGTGCCGCCGGAAGCCAGGGGAGTGAGGGGCAGCCCGGCCCAGCGGGGGAACTGCCCGTCGACGAGCCGCCGGACCAGGCCGGTCTCGATGGCGTGCTGATCGGCGTGCATCGGCATGCTCCCACCGAACCATCCTGGTCAACGGGGTTTTCGTGACCGCAAGCACCCCGGATTGCACGACGATGCATAGGCGTGCATAATCATTCGCATGTCCAAGGTGCTCACTTCCCTGCCCGTCGGCGAGCGTGTCGGTATCGCCTTCTCCGGTGGCCTCGACACTTCCGTAGCGGTCGCGTGGATGCGCGACAAAGGCGCGGTCCCCTGCACCTACACCGCCGACATCGGCCAGTACGACGAGCCCGACATCGAGTCGGTGCCCGGCCGGGCCGGCCAGTACGGCGCCGAGATCGCCCGGCTGGTCGACTGCAAGGAAGCGCTGGTCGAAGAAGGACTCGCGGCCCTGACCTGCGGTGCGTTCCACATCCGCACCGGCGGCCGCAGCTACTTCAACACCACCCCGCTCGGCCGCGCCGTCACCGGCACGCTGCTGGTGCGCGCGATGCTCGAGGACGACGTCCAGATCTGGGGCGACGGCTCCACCTACAAGGGCAACGACATCGAGCGGTTCTACCGCTACGGCCTGCTGGCCAACCCCTCCCTGCGCGTCTACAAGCCGTGGCTCGACGCGGACTTCGTCACCGAGCTCGGCGGCCGCAAGGAGATGTCCGAGTGGCTGCTCGCGCACGACCTGCCCTACCGCGACAGCACCGAGAAGGCCTACTCGACCGACGCCAACATCTGGGGCGCCACGCACGAGGCCAAGTCCCTGGAGCACCTGGACACCGGGATCGAGATCGTCAAGCCGATCATGGGCGTGGCGTTCTGGGACCCCGAGGTCGAGATCCCCGCCGAAGACGTCACCATCGGCTTCGAGCAGGGCCGCCCGATGACGATCAACGGCAAGGAGTTCGCCTCCGCCGTCGACCTGGTCCTGGAGGCCAACGCCATCGGCGGCCGGCACGGCCTGGGCATGTCCGACCAGATCGAGAACCGGATCATCGAGGCGAAGAGCCGTGGCATCTACGAGGCCCCCGGCATGGCGCTGCTGCACGCCGCCTACGAGCGGCTCGTCAACGCCATCCACAACGAAGACACCCTCGCCAGCTACCACAACGAGGGCCGCCGCCTCGGCCGCCTGATGTACGAGGGCCGCTGGCTGGACCCGCAGGCCATGATGCTGCGCGAGTCGCTGCAGCGCTGGGTCGGCACCGCGATCACCGGCGAGGTGACACTGCGGCTGCGGCGCGGCGAGGACTACTCGATCCTCGACACGACCGGCCCGGCGTTCAGCTACCACCCGGACAAGCTGTCGATGGAGCGCACCGAGGACTCGGCGTTCGGCCCGGTCGACCGGATCGGCCAGCTGACCATGCGCAACCTCGACATCGCCGACTCGCGGGCCAAGCTGGAGCAGTACGCCAGCCTCGGCATGGTCGGCGGCTCGAACCCGAAGCTGATCGGCGCCGCCCAAGCCGCGTCGACCGGCCTGATCGGCGCGATGCCCGAGGGCGGCGCCGAGGTGATCGCCTCGCGCGGCAAGACCGACGACGTCGAGCTGCTCGACAGCGCCGCGATGGAGTTCGGCACGGACTGATTGCCCACGACCCGAAGGCCACCACGCTCGCCGTGGTGGCCTTCGGTGCGTTCAGGGGACGAGCACGACCTTGCCGGTCACCGTGCCGGATTCGGCCAGCGCCAGTGCTTTCGCGGCTTCGGTCAGGGGAATCCGCGCGGCCACCTGGGCCTGGAGCTTTCCCTGGACGGCCAGGTCGAAGACGGCGGTCAGGTCTTCGACCAGGCGCGCGCGGAACCGCGGGAGGTTCCGCTTGCCGCCCCAGACGTTGTAGAAGTGCGCGCGGCGGCGGTTCGGCAACGCGGTCCACCACAGCAGGCGGGCGAACAGCTTCAGCACCGGCAGCCGCGAGTTGCCCGGCTGGTCCTTGGTGGCCGCGCTGCCGTAGGCGACCAGCGTCCCGCCCGGGGTGAGCAGCCGGAACGAGTCGGCGATGCCGGGCCCGCCGACGTGGTCGAACACGGCGTCGACGCCTTCCGGGGCCAGCTTGCGCACCTCGGCGGGCACGTCGCCGCGGTAGTCGACGGCGGTCGCGCCGAGCGCGGTCACCACGTCGGCGTTGCGGGCCGAGGCGGTGCCGATCACCTCGATCCCGGCCGCGCGGGCCAGCTGGACCAGCGTCGTGCCGACGCCGCCGCTCGCGCCGTGCACCAGGATCGTCGCCCCGGCCGGGACCTTCGCGATCCGGTGCAGCATCTGCCACGCCGTGATGCCGTTGACGACGAACGTCTCCGCCTCGGCCGCGTCGAGCCCGTCCGGCACCGGGACCAGGTCGGCGGCGGGCAGGACGAGGTGGGTGCGCCAGCCGCCGATCTTGGTCAGCGCGGCCACGCGCCTCCCGATCAAGGCCGGGTCGGCGGCTTCGAGCACGGTGCCGACCACGTCGTAGCCGGGCACGAACGGGAACGGCGGCTGGTCGAAATACTTGCCCCGGCGCATCTGCTGCTCGGCGAAAGAGACGCCGGTCGCATCGACGCGGACGAGGGCTTCCCCGGCGGCGGGCCGGGGGAGCGCACGGTGTTCGACGCGCAGGCCGTCCGGCTCGACGATGCCGGGGAGGACGATTTCGGTGACGGTCACGGGGATTCCTTTCGTGGCGTGAGTGACTGGTCAATCACTCGACGGGCGAGAAAAAGGGCCCTGGACAGGGCCGGGTTTTCAGTGGCGGATGCCGGCGGACAGCACGGCGGCCCACTCGCCGGCGTGCTCGTCCAGGTCGAGGGTGGCGACCAGGTGGCAGAGCTGGCCGTAGGCGATGAACCGCTGCACCTCGTCGTCGGCCGCGCCGGAGCGCGAGCGGGCGAACTCGGTCACCTTGGCCAGCCCGCGGCGGACGGCGTCGGCGATCTCGGGGGTGTCGGCGGCCGACTGGGCGTGCACCTGCAGCATCAGGAGGTTCCGGTCGGCGATCAGTTCGGCGTACGCGCCGCCCATCTCGTAGAGGATCTTCCCGGGGTCGGCGCCGTCGACGCGGGCGGCGCCGTTGGAGAGCGCGTGCACGACGAGTTCGTAGCACCGGTCCAGCGCGGCGACGAACAGGGAAACCTTGCCGGGGAACAACTTGAAGACGTACGCGGGCGAGATGTCGGCGCGAGCGGCCACCGCGCTGATCGGCGTGCTGTGGTAGCCGCCGCGGGCGAATTCGGCGATGGCCGCGTCGACGACGGTGTCCCGCCGGGCGTCGGAGGTGGAGAGGGTGGCACCGCGTTTCGTCATGTGAGTGACTGTACACTCACTCTCGCTCAACGGGCAACTCTCCGGCAATCGAGTGACGTTCACCGTCTCGATGTCTCGGATGTCCGCGAATTCCCCACGGGCAGCGCCGCGGTCCGGTTACAGTCCGGCTTCGAGGTTCCGCCTGGGGGCGGCCGCGGGAACGGGAGCGCGCGATGGGGCCTGAAGTGCGGTTTCACCTGCTCGGACCACTGACCGTGACGGTCGGCGGGCAGCCGCTGGCGCTCGGCGGGGCGAAGCAGCGGGTCCTGCTCGCGCACCTGCTGCTCAACGCGAGCCGGACGGTCTCGCCCGGGCAGCTGGTCGACACCCTGTGGCCGCACGATCCGCCGACGTCGGCCACCGCCAACCTGCAGACCTACGTGTGGCGGCTGCGCCGGCTGCTGCCCGAGGGCGCCGTCGTGCGCACCCACGACCCGGGTTACTCCTTGGAGGTCGACCCCGCCGACGTCGACGCCCACCGGTTCGCCCGGCTCGTCGCCGACGCCGCCCGCGCGGCCAAGGACGGCGCGCCCGAGACCGCGCTGACGCTGCTGGCCGACGCCGAAGCGCTGTGGCGCGGCGACCCCCTGGAAGACCTGCCGACCGCGCCCGCCTGGGACGCCGAGCTCGGCCGGCTCGTCGAAAACCGGCTGGCCGCGGTCGAGGAGCGGCTGGCGCTGCAGGTCCGGCTGGGCCGGCACGACCCGGCGATCGCCGAGCTCACCGTGCTGCTGGCCGAGCACCCGTACCGCGAACGGCTCTGGCAGCAGTACCTGCTGGCGCTCACCGGCGCGGGCCGCCGGGCCGAGGCGCTGCAGGCGTACGCGACCGCGCGCGAACGGCTCGTCACCGAACTCGGCGTCGAACCGGGGCCGGAACTGCGGGCCCTGCAGGCGGCGATCCTCACCGGTGAGCCGCTGCCCGGCCCCGCGCCGGTGGCACCGGTGCGGCAGCTGCCCGCCGACCTGCCGGACTTCACCGGCCGCGAGGAGTACGTCCGCGAACTGTCCGCCGCGCTCGGAGCGGGACCGGCGCCGGTCGTGCTGACCGGCGCGCCCGGCACCGGCAAGACGGCCCTCGCGATGCACGTCGCCCACGGCCTCGCGGGCCGCTTCCCGGACGGCCAGCTCTACGTCGACCTGGCGGGCACGGGCGCGCCGCGCGACCCGGCCGAGGTGCTCGCCGACTTCCTGCACGCCCTGGGCGTCACCGGGAACACCGTGCCGGCCGGGCTCGGCCAGCGGGCGGCGCTGTTCCGCTCCCGCCTGGCCGGGCGTCGCCTGCTGCTGGTGCTCGACGACGCGGCGACCGCCGGGCAGGTCCGTCCGCTGCTGCCCGCGGACCACGGGTGCGCGGTCCTGGTGACGACCCGCGGCCGGCTACCCGAGCTGGCCGGCGCGAAGCACGTCGAGCTGCCCGTGTTCGGCGAGCGGGAGGCCGCGCAGCTGCTGGCCGAGCTGGCCGGGCCCGACCGGGTGGTCGGCGAGCCGGCCGAAGCGGCGGCGATCGTGCGGTGCTGCGGGTACCTGCCGCTGGCGATCCGCATCGCGGGCGCGCGGCTGGCCGGACGTCAGGCGTGGAGCCTGCGCACGCTGCACGACCGGCTGGCCGACGAGTCCAGCCGGCTGAGCGAGCTGCGCGTCGGCGACCTCGGTGTCCGGCCGAGTTTCGAGCTGAGCCTGCGTCAGTTGCCACCGGCCGCGCGGACGGCGTTCGGCCGGTCGGCGGTGCTGGGCGCGCAGGACTTCCCCAGCTGGGTGGTCGACGCATTGCTGGACCGCGCGGGCACGCACGACGTCCTCGACGTGCTCGTCGACGCGAACCTGGTGTCGCTGACCGGGCAGGACGCGAGCGGGCACCCGCGGTACCGCCTGCACGACCTGCTGCGCTGCTACGCGAGCGAACTCCTGGCGGAGGAACCCCTTCCGGCCCGCCGCGAGACGCTCACCCGCGTCCTGTCGGTGCTCTTGGCGCTGGCGAAGACGGCGTCGGCGGCCCTGCCACCGGCGTTCGGCGCGATGACCGGCCCGGCTGTCGCTGCCGGCGCGGTCCCGGCCCGCTTGGTGAGCGACCCGCTGGCGTGGTTCACGGCGGAGCGCAAGCTGCTCGCGGCGGCGGTCCAGCTGGCGGCGGACGCCGGGTTGGCCGAATTGTCCTGGCAGCTGACGGCGGCAGCGGTCCCGTTCTACGACCTCCGCGGCGCGTATGACGACTGGCGACGCAGTCACGCGACGGCCTTGGCGGCCGTGGAGGCGGCGGACGACCGCAGGGGAGCGGCGGTACTCCGCCGAGGTCTCGGCCAGGTCCGCCTGTACCACGACGAATACGAGGCGGCGGCGAAGGACATGCGGCGTTCGGCGGAGCTGTTCGCCGAACTGGGCGACGTCCGCGGCGAGGCGTTGGCGGTGGCGGGCCTCGGCACGGTGGCCCGGGTCCGCGACCGCCCGCGTGAGGCACTGGACTTCTACCGGCGCGCGCGGTCGGGCTTGGAGCGGGCCGACGATCGCAGCGGCGTCGCCCAGATGCGCAATTCGATCGGGTCGACGTATGCGTTGCTGGGGGCGTTCGAGGAGGCGGAGACGTGGCTGCACCGAGCGCGTGAACTGGCGCGCGAGATCGAGGACGCCCACCGCGAGGCGAAGGTCCTGACGGAACTGGGAACCTTGCACCGCGACACGGGCCGGCTCCCGGAGTCGTTGACGTGCTTGAGGTTGGCGTTGAGCATCCTGGAGGAACTGGACGACGAGAGGTGCAGCGCGTACGCGTTGCTGGGGATCGGCCAGACGTTGCTGGAGGCGGGCGAGCCGATCCAGGCGCGCGGGGTGTGCGACCGGGCGTTGCGGGTGTTCCGCGAGACGGGCAACCACCAGGGCGAGACAACGGGCCTGGCGCTGCTGGAGCAGGTCCAGCGCCGGAGAACTCCTTCGGCGGCCCGCACCTGAGCCCGGCCCGCAGTGGTCGGACCGCCCAGGCACGCAAGCCGACCGCCGGGGTACGCGGGCCGACGCGGCTTCATCGGCGACTGGCGCGGGTCCCGGGCGAATTTCCGCGACCGCCCGGGCGTGACCGAAGCCGGAACTCGCGTGATCGGGGCCGGAACTCGCGTGACTCGGGAGGCATCTCGCGTGATTGGAGGGGCGACACGGTGAGGCGGGGGCGGGGGGCCCCGCCCCCCGATAGGAATATCACACGGCATAAAACAAGTGACAAAATTTATGTTG
>NZ_JBSGJD010000083.1:0-34380 GCF_053605405.1 Amycolatopsis sp. NPDC003861 | reverse complement strand
GCCGGCCCCGGAACCCGCCGGGACCACCCCGGCCGGGCCGGCCGCGCCGGTTCTGGGGTTCCGTGAGCTGAGCGAGCGCGTGATCGCGTCCGTCGCCGACCGGTACCCGTGGCTGCACCGCGTGCTGATGGGCATGCTGGCCGTGTTCACCGGCACGTGCGTCGTCGCCGTCGTGTCCCGGCTGTCGCCGTTGCCGCTGATCCCGGTGCCGTTGTTCGTCGTCGCGGCCTACGGGCTGCGGCAGGCCCGCGGCGTGACCGAGCGGCGTCAGCTGTTCAACTGGGTGCTGCTGTTCGCCCTGGCGACCCTGGTCGGCTTCTGGCTGATCTCGGTCGTCGGCCGTTGGGTGGAATGAAGTCCCGACGTCCGGAGGGTTTGAGGCCGTCGGCGGTGGGGTAAGCCACTCGGGTGGTAGATGCCCTCAGACCGTTCCGGCATCCGGCACTCTTCTATCGCGGTGACACCGAGTACCTCGATGGTGTCATTCCCTTCCTGCTCGAAGGTCTCGACCGAGGTGAGCCCGCGGCCGTCGCCGTCCCCGGCGGCAACCTGCTGCTGATCGAGAAGGCCCTGGAAGACCGGGCCGGTGAAGTGCGCTTCATCGACATGCACCGCGCGGGCCGCAACCCGGGCGCGATCCTGCCGTCGGTGCTGCACGCCTTCGCGGAGGAGCACGACGGCCCGGTGCGCATCGTGGGCGAGCCGATCTGGGCCGGCCGCACGGACGCCGAGTACCCGGCGTGCGTGGTGCACGAAGCCCTGATCAACAACGCCTTCGCGGGCCGTGACCTGGCGGTGCTCTGCCCGTACGACGTCGGGGCGCTGCCCCCGCCGGTCCTGGCCGACGCCGAGCGCACCCACCCGGAGTTGTGGGGCCTGGCCGGCCCGTTCATCAGCCCGCGCTTCGACCCCGACGGTGTCCGCGCGGACTCCACCCGGCCGCTCGAACCGCCGGCGGGTGCGGTGGAGCGTGGGTTCGACCTCGGGCAGCTGGCGTCGCTGCGCGGCTTCGCGGAGATCTGGGCCGCGCGCCACGGCCTCCGCCGGCCCCGCCGCGACGACTTCGCACTGGCGATCGCCGAGCTGACGACGAACAGCGTCCTCTACGGCGGCGGCACCGGAGTGCTGCGGTTGTGGGCGGAGGCGTCCCAGGTGGTCGGCGAGGTGAGCGACACCGGCACGATCACCGAACCCCTGACCGGCCGCATCCCACCCCCGGCGGCCACCCCCGGCGGCCGCGGCCTCCTCCTGGTGAACCGCCTGGCCGACCTGGTCCGCACGTACTGGGTCCCGGGCCGCACGACCACCCGCATCCACTTCACCCGCTGAGCGCGCGGCCGTGTCGTCCGGCCGGGTACGGCGTCAGGCGGCGCGGGGGACGTGCTTGCCGAGGAAGCTGATCAAGCTGGGCACCACCGTGCGGTTGAACGGGTCGCCGTGCTTGCCGTGGGCGGTGTGGGCGACCGCCGGGTGGGCGGCCTCGATGTAGCGGCGGACGCCGGTGATGAACGAGTCCTCCGTGCCGCACCAGATGCCGTTGGCCACGCCCTTGGTCTCGTCGATGTGGCGCAGCGGGTCCAGCGCCGTCCAGTCCTGGATGCCGGTGAAGATGTGGCGCTTGGCCATCTCCGGCCACGACGTGATCAGCGCCGGGGCCAGCGTCGCGACGGCGGCGGGCGGCTGGCGCCGTTCGACCCGGCGGCGGGTGTACACCAGCGCGCCGAACCCGCCCATCGACATGCCCGTGCACGCGAACGGCTGGCCGCTCGGGCCGGCGAAGCCGCGGGCGCGCAGCCACTGCGGGACCTCCTCCAGCAGCATGGCCATCGGGTCGTCGCCCGGGTGGACCTCGTGCCAGTAGTTGTCGCCGCCGTCGACGGCCACGAAGCCGAACGCCGGGACCGCCTTGCGGGCGACGTCGCTGGCGAGCTGCTTGAGCGTGCCGGTGGGCACGGCGCTGCGAGCGTTGCCGTGCAGGCCGTGTAGCGCCAGCGACATCGGCAACCCCTTCGGCGGGGTCTTCGACGGCAGGATGAACACCAGGTCGACCATCCGGCCGCGCGCGGCGGAGTAGACGCGCTCGACCCGCGTGCTGCCCAGCTGGGTCGTCGGGTTCGACGACGTCACGCCGAGCGTCCGCTGCAGGGCCTGGCTGAACGGCAGCTTGCCGGTCGCGGTGCCGACCGCCAGCCCGGTCACGGCCAGCCCGGACGCGCCCGCGATCAGCGCCGACCGGCGGCTCATCCACCGCCGGGCGCCCTGGACCGCCTCGACGACCGCTCCGGCCGGCTCCGCGTCCCCGTTGTGCTCGTTCACCCTGTCTCCGTCCCCCTGGCCCCTCGATAAGGACGCCGCGCACCCGCTCCGCGTTCCCTCGCGCCCCTGTTCACCGGGTTATTCGTTATCACCCTGCCCGGCGTTTCCGGTTCTCGCCCGCCAAGCCGCCTTCGCGGCCTCGGCCGAGCGCCCGGCCCGGTCCACAGTGTCCCCGAGACCGACCGCCATGGTGATCCCGAGGGGGATCAAAATGTGGTTTATGCCCTGTTCACCGGGGCCGAAGTGACCCGACGCCTCCAGTGTGACGAATCCGTGCAGCGCGCTCCAGAGCTGGGCGGCGGCCTGGTACTCGTCGACGGGCCGGAACCGGCCGGCCGCGATCGCCCGCGCGGTCGCCCGGACGATGTGGGTGAACGCCTCCAGCCCCTCCTGGGCGGCTTCGCGGCCTTCCTCCGTGGTGAGGTCGGACAGCGTCGCCCGCTTGCCGCCGGGCGCGGACTGGCCGAACGTCACCGCGAACAGCTGCGGCTGCTCGGCGACCGCCTGCCGGTAGGTGCGGGCCATGCTGAAGATGTCCGCCACCGGGTCGTCGGTCTCTGCGACCTGGGCCAGCCATTCCGACAGCCGCAGGAACCCGGCCCGCGCAACCTCGTCGACCAGCGCCGACATCCCGCCGAAGTGGGTGTAGACGGCCATCGTCGAGACGCCGACCTCGGCCGCCAGCTTGCGGGCCTGCAGGGCTTCGGGGCCGTTCTCGTCGAGCAGGCGGATGGCGGCCTCGACGAGCCGGACCTTCACGTCGGTCGCGCGCGGTTTGGGGCTCATGCTTGCCAGTATCCCATAACCCTGTTATACCTGGAATCATAACCAAGTTATGGAGGGGTCGCATGGGCAACAAGTTCCTCGAGGGCAACTTCGCCCCCGTCAGCCGGGAGCACACGATCACCGACCTCGCCGTCACCGGCCGGATCCCGGAGTTCCTCGACGGCCGGTACCTGCGCAACGGCCCCAACCCGCTGTCCGAAGTGGACCCGGCGGCCTACCACTGGTTCATGGGCGACGGCATGGTGCACGGCGTGCGCCTGCGCGACGGGAAGGCCGAGTGGTACCGCAACCGGTGGGTCCGCAACCCCGCCGTCGCCGCGACGCTGAACGGCGAGGACGCGAGCCGGTTCTGCGGGCTGGACGCGCTCAGCGCGAACACCAACGTCATCGGCCACGCGGGCAAGACCCTCGCCCTGGTCGAGGCGGGCGCGCCGATCTACGAGCTGACCGACGAGCTCGACACCGTCGCCCGCTGCGACTTCGACGGCACGCTCCCGGGCGGCTACACCGCCCACCCCAAGCGCGACCCGCGCACCGGTGAGCTGCACGCCGTCTCGTACTTCTTCGGCATGGGGAACAAGGTCCAGTACTCGGTGATCGACCCGGCCGGGCGCGCCCGCCGCACGGTCGACGTCGAGGTCACCGGCTCGCCGATGATGCACGACTTCTCGCTGACCGAGCACCACGTCGTCTTCTACGACCTGCCGGTGACGTTCGACGCCGAGGCGGCGGTGGCCGCCAGTGTGCCGGCCGCGCTGCGCACCCCGGCTAAGCTGGTGGTGTCGGCCATGGTCGGCAAGGTCCGCGTGCCGGACCCGGTGACCGCGATGATGGCGGGCAGGATCGGCGCGAACGGCGGCCTGCCGTACCGCTGGAACCCGAAGTACCCGGCGCGGATCGGGATCATGCCGCGGGAGGGCGGCAGCCGGGACGTCCGCTGGTTCGACGTCGAGCCGTGCTACGTTTTCCACCCGCTCAACGCCTACGACGACGGCGACAGCGTCGTGCTGGACGTCGTCCGCCACCCGAAGATGTTCGCCACGCAGCTGCACGGCCCGGACGAGGGCGGCCCGACCCTGGACCGCTGGACGGTCGACCTGGCGGCGGGCAAGGTGGTGGAGGAGCGCCTCGACGACCGGGGCCAGGAGTTCCCGCGCGTCGACGAGCGCCTGGTCGGCCGCCGCCACCGCTACGGCTACGCGATGTCGGCCGACGGCGGCGCCGAGCCCGGCGGCTCCCTGTTCAAGCACGACTTCCACACGGGCGCCCGCGACGAGCGCGCGTTCGGCGCGGGCCGCCAGCCGGGCGAGTTCGTGTTCGTCCCCCGCCACGACGACGCGGCCGAGGACGACGGCGTCCTCCTGGGCTTCGTCTTCGACCCGGCCACCCAGCGCAGCGACCTGACGATCCTGGACGCGGAGACGCTGGCGACGGTGGCGGCCATCCACCTGCCGGACCGCGTCCCCAACGGCTTCCACGGCAACTGGGTGCCGGTCGGCTAGGTCAGGATGCGGTGGTCCCCGGTGTAGAGGTTCATCGAGTCACCGCGCAGGAAGCCGACCAGGGTCATGCCGTTCTCCTCGGCCAGCTCCACCGCCAGCGATGACGGCGCCGACACCGCGGCCAGCAGGCCGATGCCCGCCATCGCGGCCTTCTGGACCAGCTCGAACGACGCGCGTCCGGACACCAGGAGGCCGTGGTCCGGCGCCGGGATGCGCCCCTCGAGGACCGCCCAGCCCAAGACCTTGTCCACCGCGTTGTGCCGGCCGACGTCTTCGCGGACGACGGCCAGCGATCCGTCCGTGCTGAACAGCGCCGCCGCGTGCAGGCCGCCCGTGCTGGCGAACACCTTCTGGCGGGCGCGCAGCGAGTCGGGCAGGCCAGCGAGCACCGAGCTCTTCACCGTGAACGCCGCCGACGCGGGGGAGAAGCGCGTGCGGAGCTTGACCGCGTCGAGTGCCGCCTTGCCGCAGACCCCGCAGGACGACGTCGTGTAGAAGTTGCGCTCGACCCCGGTGTCCGGTGGCGGGACGCCGTCGGCCAGGGCGATGTCCAGCACGTTGTAGGTGTTGCGGCCCTGGTCGTCGACGCCGTCGCAGTAGCGGGCGACGGCTACATCCGAACGCCCGCCGATCACGCCCTCGGACAGCAGGAAGCCGTGGGCCAGCTCGACGTCGTGCCCGGGGGTGCGCATCGTGACCGCCAGCGCCCGGCCGCCGACCCGCAGCTCCAGGGGCTCTTCGGCGGCCAGCGCGTCGGGGCGGCGCCGGTCCCCGGTCGCGGAAATCCGCCGCACCGGCCTGCGCACGGTCACCCTGCCCATCAGCACACCCTTCGCTGCCCGAAAGTTCGACACTCGTATGGTGCAACACCGGTGATTTAGTAATACATTCCCACCATCATCCCCAGAATACGGAGGGAACCGATGGCTCTCGGCTTCCTGGACCGATCCCGGATCGTGGCACCGCCGAGCTGGACGCGCTGGCTGGTGCCGCCGGCGGCCCTGTCGGTACACCTGTCGATCGGGCAGGCCTACGCGTGGAGCGTCTTCAAGACCCCGCTCGAGAAGACGATGCACCTCAACGGCACGCAGAGCTCGCTGCCGTTCCAGCTCGGCATCGTCATGCTCGGCCTGTCCGCCGCGTTCGGCGGCACGCTCGTCGAAAAGAACGGCCCGCGCTGGGCGATGTTCGTGTCGATGTGCTGCTTCGCCAGCGGCTTCCTCATCTCCGCGCTCGGCGTGGCGACCGGGCAGTTCTGGCTGGTGGTCGCCGGCTACGGCGGGGTCGGCGGCATCGGGCTCGGCATCGGCTACATCTCGCCGGTGTCGACGCTGATCAAGTGGTTCCCGGACCGGCCGGGCATGGCCACCGGCATCGCGATCATGGGCTTCGGCGGCGGCGCGCTGATCGCCTCGCCGTGGTCGTCGTCGATGCTCGGCACCGCGCCGACCACGAGCACCATCGCGACGGCGTTCCTGGTCCACGGCGTCGTCTACGCGGTCTTCATGTCGATGGGCTGGCTGCTCGTGCGGGTGCCCGCCGACGACTGGAAGCCCGTGGGCTGGGAGCCGAAGACGGACCACGGCAAGGCGATGATCAGCACGGCGAACGTCTCGGCCGCCAACGCGATCAAGACGCCGCAGTTCTGGTGCCTCTGGGTCGTCCTGTGCTTCAACGTCACCGCGGGCATCGGGATCCTGGAGAAGGCGTCCCCGATGATCGTGGACTTCTTCAAGAACACCTCCACCCCGGTCGGCACGGCCGCGGCGGCCGGGTTCGTCGCACTGCTGTCGCTGTGCAACATGCTCGGCCGGTTCGTCTGGTCGTCCACTTCGGACCTGGTCGGGCGCAAGAACATCTACCGCACCTACCTCGGTGTCGGTGCGCTGCTGTACCTGGTGATCGCGCTGACGCAGAACTCGTCGAAGCTCGTGTTCATCCTGTGCGCGATGGTGATCCTGTCGTTCTACGGCGGCGGGTTCGCGACCGTCCCGGCGTACCTGAAGGACCTCTTCGGCACCTACCAGGTGGGCGCGATCCACGGCCGGCTGCTCACCGCGTGGTCGGTGGCGGGCGTGCTCGGCCCGCTGATCGTCAACCGCATCGCCGACGGCGAGAAGGCGGCGGGCAAGTCCGGCCCGGACCTCTACACGACGTCGTTCTACATCATGATCGGCCTGCTCGTGGTCGGCTTCGTGGCCAACGAGCTGGTCCGCCCGGTCAAGGAGAAGTTCCACGAGCCGGTCCCCGCGGCCGCGAGGAGTGAGGCGTGATGAGCGAACCGTCGGCGAACCCCAACCGGATGCCGTTGATCGTACTGGCCTGGGCGTGGGTGGTGATCCCCTTCGGCTACGGCGTCTACCAGCTGTTCCTGAAGCTGGTGCAGCTGTTCGGATGAGCAGGGGAGTTCTCGTCACCGGCGCGTCCCGCGGGATCGGGCGCGCGGTGGCCACGGCGTTCGCGGCGCGCGGTGACCGAGTGGCCGTCCACTATGGACACCGCGCCGCCGGCGCCGAGGAGACGCTGGAAGCGCTCCCCGGCGAAGGGCACGTGCTGATCGGCGGTGACCTGGCCGATCCCGAGACGGTCGGCAAGATCGCCGATGCGGCCGAAGCCGGGCTCGGCGGCGTCGACGTCCTGGTCAACAACGCCGCCGTCGCGACGTCGGCCGAGACCGCGCACCCGGTCGCCGGAGTGTCCTATGCGGACTGGCAGCGGATCTGGCGGCGCACCCTCGACGTCAACCTCGCCGGCGCCGCGAACCTCAGTTACTGCGTCGCCCGGCACCTCATCGGGCGCGGGGCGCCGGGCCGGATCGTCAACATCGGGTCACGCGGGGCGTTCAAGGGCGAACCCGACCACCCCGCGTACGGGGCGAGCAAGGCCGCGTTGCACGCGCTCGGCCAGTCACTCGCCGTCTCCCTCGCACCCCACGGCATCTCCGTGACGTCGGTGGCACCCGGCTTCACCGCCACCGAGCGGGTCGCCGACCGGATCGACGACACGCTGCGCGCGCAGAGCCCGTTCGGGCGGGTCGGCACACCCGAGGAGGTCGCCGCGGCCGTCGTCTACCTGGCCTCGGCCGAAGCGACCTGGGCGTCCGGGACGATCCTCGACCTCAACGGAGCCTCGCACCTGCGGATGTGACCTGGCTCTCACCCGTGCAGCGGTGTCGGGGGTGTGGGCGTCGAGGAGGCGTGCATGTACTGGGGAAGATCGCCGTCGCCGGGCTGGCCCTCGTCGTGTTCGGCGGCACGGCGTACGGCTACGTGAACCTCCGCGCCCTCGACCAGGTGTCGCGCGACAGCGTCATCGACGCGGACGGCGAGACGAAGCCGGGTGAACAGCCCGCCGACGGCTCGCTCGACATCCTGCTGGTCGGCCGGGACTCCCGCAGCGACAACCAGGGCAATCCGCTGGCCCCGGAGGTGCTGCGCGAGCTGCGGGCCGGCGCCAACGGCGACGACCTCACCGACACCCTGATCGTGCTGCGGATCCCGAACGGCACGAAAGAGGTGAAAGCGTTCTCCATCCCGCGGGACAGCTACGTCTCGATGCCGGGCGGGAAAGGCAAGATCAACGCCGCGTTCGGGCGGGCCAAGGCCGCCGAAGCGGGGCGGCTGCGCAAGGCGGGGGAGACCGACAAGAAGAAGATCGACCAGGCCGCGCTCACCGCCGCCCGGCGGGCGACCCGCCAGGCGGTCGAAGGCCTCACCGGCGTGAAGATCGACCACTTCGCCGAGGTCAACCTGCTGAGCTTCTCCGAGATCAGCAAGGCCGTCGGCGGCGTCGACGTCTGCCTGAAGAAAGCCACCGCGGACAAGAACTCGGGCGCGGACTTCCCGGCCGGCCCGCAGCGTGTCGCGGGCGCGGACGCGCTCGCCTTCGTCCGGCAGCGCGACGGCCTCCCGGGCACCGACTTCGCCCGCGTCCGGCGCCAGCAGGTCTTCCTCGCCGGGCTGGCCCGGCAGGTGCTCTCGGCGGGCACGCTGGCCGATCCGGGCCGGCTGTCCGACCTGATCGAGGCCGTGAAGCGCTCGGTGGTGCTGGACGACTCGTGGAATCTGCTCGACTTCGTCGGGCAGATGCGCGGGGTCAGCGGCGGCGGGATCCAGTTCGCGACGATCCCGGTCGTCAACGTCGACTACCGCTACGACTCGGCCAACCCGCGGGCGACGGCGGTCCAGGTCGACCCGGCCGCGGTGAAGGCCTTCGCGGCGGGCCTGATCGGCAGCGCCGCGCCCACCGCCCCGGGGACGTCGGCGCCGGCCGCGGCGGTCACCGTCGACGTCTCCAACGCGAGCTCGAAGGAAGGCCTCGCGGCCCGCGTGGCGGGCGTCCTGCGCGAGAAGGGGTTCACGGCGAGCCCGGCGGGCAACGCCGCCTCCCGGCGGACGTCGCTGGTGCGGTTCGGTCCCGACCTGGCCGGGCGCGGCGCCGAGGTGGCGAAGGCGCTGGGCGGGCTGACGACGCAGCAGGCGGCGTCGGTGCCGGCCGGCCACATCGAGGTGGTGCTCGGGTCGGTCTACTCCGGTCCCGGCGCGGCCGCGGGCGGCGGCGCGCCCGGCGGTGCCTCGGACGAGCCGATCACGTCGAACGGTGTCGTCTGCGTGGATTGAGCCACCGGTGAATTGATCGACGGCGAAGTACCGTATTTTCCGTCGAATCCCTGAAATACGCGAGGAATTCCCGAGATCACGGTTCGACTGGACCACGGTGGACCAGCCGGGTCAGTGGTCTTGACGCTGCCGCGCTGGTGAGGCAGGGTGCGGTGACCGTCGGCGGACAGGACCTCGTGACGGCGGAAAGCTCACCCGATCGGTGGGTGATCTTGGAAAACCGATGTCAGGGAATACGGAAAGTCCGGAATTTATGCGCAGCAGCGTCGCCCGGGGCGGGTGGATCTTGCCCGTCCTCGCTTCAGCCGTTCTTTGTGCCGGGTGCCAGTCGGCGTCCGCTTCGGTGCACTACCCGGGCGCGATCGACGCCTGCCGGCTGCCCGGGCCGAACGCGGAGCAGCAGCTCGCGCCGGGAACCGTCGAGATCCCGGTCGACTCGGTGAAGGCCGCCGAGTCCAAGGTCATCCCCGACGACCACGCCAGCGAGGGCAACGAGGTCACCACCTGCCGCAAGCTGTACGCGCGCGACCTCGGCGGCGGCAAGCCGAACCTGCAGGACTACCGGGTGATCACGATCGCCGTCGTGCGGTTCACGCAGTCCGATGCGGACGAGGCCGCCGCCAAGGCCAGCCAGCTGATGACCGACGCGCTCGGCGACCACTCGGGCGTCCGGCTCGTCACCGGGGTCGGTGACGAGGCCGGCTTCTCCGAGCAGTGGGCCGCCGTGCGGACCGGGAACGTCGTGCTGGGCCTGGCCATCGCCGACGGCGGGACCGAGGCCGCGCTGATCCCGCCCGCGACGCTGGACAGCGTGCAGGCCGTGGCCACGGACATGACCGGCACCCTGCAGAAGGACTTCCAGGGCTGATCAGGGCCGGGGTTCGAGCCGCACCACGATCGCCTTCGACACCGGCGTGTTCGACTTGTCCGCCACCGAGTCCAGCGGCACCAGCGCGTTCGCCTCCGGGAAGTACGCCGCCGCGCAGCCGCGCGCGGTCGGGTACGCGACGACCCGGAACGCCGGCGCCCGGCGGTCACCGTCCCGCCACTCCGAGACCAGATCGACCTCGGCGCCGTCGGCCAGGCCGAGCGCCGCGAGGTCGTCCGGGTTGACCAGCACCACGCGGCGGGCGTTCTCGATCCCGCGGTAGCGGTCCGAAAGCCCGTAGATCGTGGTGTTGTACTGGTCGTGGCTGCGCATGGTCTGCAGCAGCAGCCGGCCCTCGGGCGCCTGCGGGTACTCCAGCTCCGAGACGGTGAAGTTGCCCTTGCCGTTGGCGGTCCCGGTGAACTCGCGGGAGTCGCGCGGGGCGTGCGGCAGCACGAAGCCGTCCGGCTCGCGGACGCGGCGGTTGTAGTCCTGGCAGCCCGGCACCACCCGCGAGATCCGGTCGCGGATCAGGTCGTAGTCGGTCTCGAACGTCCGCCACGGCACCGCGTGCCCCGCGCCGAACAGCGTCTCGGCCAGCCGGCAGACGATGGCGACCTCCGACAGGAGGTGCTCGCTCGCCGGCTTGAGACGCCCGCGGGAGGTGTGCACTTGCGACATCGAGTCCTCGACCGTGACGAACTGCTCGCCGCTCGCCTGGACGTCCCGCTCGGTGCGGCCGAGCGTCGGCAGGATCAGCGCGGTACGGCCGTGGACGACGTGGGACCGGTTCAGCTTCGTCGAGACGTGCACGGTGAGCGCGCACGACCGCAGGGCCTTCTCGGTCAGTTCCGAGTCCGGCGTCGCGGAGGCGAAGTTGCCGCCGACGGCGAAGAACACCTTGCCGCGGCCGTCGCGCATCGCCCGGATCGCGTCGACGGTGTCGTAGCCGTGCTCGCGCGGGACCTCGATGCCGAACTCGCCGGCCAGGGCGTCCATGAAGGACTGCGGCATCTTCTCCCAGATGCCCATCGTCCGGTCGCCCTGGACGTTCGAGTGCCCGCGCACCGGGCACAGGCCGGCGCCGGGCTTGCCGATCATCCCGCGCATCAGGGCGAGGTTCGCGATCTCGGAGATCGTCGGCACCGCGTGCTTGTGCTGCGTCAGGCCCATCGCCCAGCAGTAGATGGTGCGCTCGGAGGAGGCGATCATCCGGGCGACGCGCTCGATCTGCGTGCGGGGGAGGCCGGTCGCGCGTTCGATCTCCGGCCAGTCGATCTCCCGCAGGTGCTTGGCGTAGTCGTCGAAGCCCTCGGTGACCCGGTCGACGAACTCGCGGTCGACGATCGCGCCGGGCGCCTCGGCGTCCCAGGCCAGCAGCAGGTGCCCGACGGCCTGGAACAGCGCGAGGTCGCCGCCGAGGCGGACCTGGGCGAACTCGTCGGCCAGCGGCGTGCCCTTGCCGACGACGCCGCGGACGTTCTGCGGGTTCTTGAACCGCATCAGCCCGGCTTCGGGCAGCGGGTTCACGGCGATGATCTTCGCGCCGTTGCCCTTGGCCTCCTCGAGCGCCGAGAGCATCCGCGGGTGGTTGGTGCCCGGGTTCTGGCCGACGACGACGATCAGGTCGGCCTTGTGGATGTCGGCCAGGCTCACCGAGCCCTTGCCGACGCCGGTGGTGGCCGACAGCGCCGCGCCCGAGGACTCGTGGCACATGTTGGAGCAGTCGGGGAGGTTGTTGGTGCCGAAGGAACGCACCAGCAGCTGGTAGAGGAACGCGGCCTCGTTGCTGGTGCGGCCGGAGGTGTAGAAAATCGCCTCGTTCGGGTCGGTCAGCGCCTTGAGCTCGCCCGCGACCAGCTCGAACGCGGCGTCCCAGGAGATCGGCTCGTAGTGCGTGGCGCCTGCGCGCAGCACGAACGGCTCGGTGATCCGGCCCTGCTGGCCCAGCCAGTAGTCGGTCTTGGTCGCCAGCTCGCCGATCGGGTGCCGCGCGAAGAACTCGCGGTCCACCCGCCGTTTCGTGGCTTCCTCGGCGACGGCCTTGGCGCCGTTCTCGCAGAACTCGGCCAGCTTGCGCTTCTCGCCGTCGACTTCGCGCGGTTCCGGCCACGCGCAGCCCGGGCAGTCGAAGCCTTCCCGCTGGTTCAGCAGCCGCAGCGCCTTGATCGTCCGGCCGGTGCCCATTTGCTCGACGCTGCGCGCGAGCGACACGGCGACACCGGGTATCCCGGCCGCCCAGCCCTTCGGCTTGCCCACCTCGAGGCGGGTTTCGTCCACGTCCTGCGCCGGCGCTTCACGGGTCATGCACCCATCGTGCGCCTCGATGATCGCGCGCGCTAACAGGGGTCAGCGTTCGGCCGTCCGCAGCCCGCGGTCGGCGACGGTGACCACCAGCAGCAGCGCGCTGATGACGACCAGCGCGACGGCCAGCCGGTGCAGGCCGGCCGAGTCCGCGTGCGGGCCATAGCAGAGCGCGATGAGCGTCGAGGCCACGATCGCGCCGAGGTACTGGGCCGTGCGGAATAACCCGCTCGCGGTGCCCATCTGCTCGGCGGGTGCCTCGCGGTAGAGCGTCGTCTGGTTCGCGACGCTGGTCAGGCCCTGGGCGAGGCCGAACAGCGCGGCCAGGGCGAGCAGCGCGCCGACCCAGGTGCCGTCGTGGACGAGCAGCAGCAGTGCCGAGCCGCCGGCCAGGGCCACCGCGACGGTGACCAGCCGCGCCTTGATGCCGGACGCGCGCCCGGAGAACGCCGCGGCGCAGACGGCGGTGCCCGACATCGGCAGCAGCATCAGCCCGGCGGCCTCCTCCGACAGCTGCCGGGCGGTCTCCAGCCACTGGACGTACCCGAACATGATCGCGTAGATGGCCATGAAGCTCAGCGCCTGCCGCAGGTACGTCCGCAGGATCGCGCTGTTGGCGGCGAGCATCCGCAGGTCGAGGAACGGCGTGTCGCGCCGGAGCTCGACCAGCGTGAAGGCGGTCCCGAAGGCGGCGACGACGGCGAGCAGCCAGACCTCGGCGCCCGGGTCCATCAGGAAGAACAGGAGGGCGAGCAGGGTCGCGGAGAACAGCGCGATGCCGAGCACGTCGATCCGGGTGGCCGTGCGCTCGCCGCGGTCGTCCTTCGGCACCCACACCCACGCCAGCACCAGCGACAACCCGGCCAGCGGGATGTTCACGGCGAAGATCGCCGGCCAGCCGAAGAGCCCGATCAGCACCCCGCCGAGCGTCGGGCCGATCACCATCACCGTCTGCGCGGACATCGACAGCACCGACAGCACCCGGGCGGGGACGCCCTGGCCGCTCGCTTCGGCGTGGTGGCGCAGCACGGCCATCGCGGCCGGGAACCCGGCGCACGTCCCCAGGCCGAGGACCACGCGCACGCCGGTCAGCCAGCCGACGGAGATCGGCATCAGGCCCGCGATCCCGGCGACGATCACCAGGGTCGCGCCGCCGAGCAGGACGCGGCGGGCGCCGTGCCGGTCGACCAGCAGGCCGACCACCGGCTGCCCGACCGCGGTGGCCAGGTAGAGCGCGGAGATCAGCCAGGCGGTCTGGCCGGGGCCGGCGCCGAAGCTCTGGCCGATCGGCACGAGCGCGACGGCGATGAGCGTGGAGTTGATCGGGTTGAGCACCGCGCCGGCCACCAGCGGGGTGACCAGGCGGGCGCCGAACTTGGCGGGGGCGATGACGGTGCTCGTGAGGAACTCCTTCAGTGTTCGGCGACGCGCTGCAGCAGCGGCAGGGCGCGCGTGATGACGTCGAGCTCGGCGGGGGACAGTTCGTCCAGCAGGGCCTGGGCCAGCCACTCGTCGCGGTGCTGCTGGATGCCGCGCACGGTGTCGCGCCCGGCGTCGGACAGGCCGATCACCACCCGCCGCCGGTCGCCCGGATCGGGTGCGCGGGTGAGGTAGCCGAGCTCGTCGAGGACGCCGAGGGTGGCGGCCATCGACTGCTGCCGCACGTGCTCGGCGGCGGCGAGCTCGCCCTGCGTGGCCGGACCCTCGCGGAGGAGCCGGTGGAGCACGGCGGACTGCGACGGGGTCAGGACCCCGGCGTTGTCGACGTGGCGGAGCCGCCGGTGCAGCTGCCCGACGACCCCGCGGATCCAGCCCGCGCTCTCGGCGACATGCGGAGGTACTTCGCCCATGTACACAGTTTAACTGTGCAGTCCGGACTGTGCATCTCGGCTCGGTTCAGCCGGGGCAGCCGTCGATGGTCGGGACCGGGTACTTCGGGTCGTAGTAGCCGGGCGCGTCCTGGTGGCCGGACGCGGGAACGGGCGACGGCGGGTTCGCGTAGCCGGGCGCCAGGTAGCCCTCCTCGGCGGCGGCGCAGCCCACCGACGAGTACGCGATGGAGGCGCTGTCGAGCCACAGCCCCCGACTGCTCTTCTCGAACGACGAACCGCTCCGGACGACGTACGTCTCGTCACGGCGTTCGAACGTGACGATCTCGGCGGGGCTCCTGAGCTCCTTGGGGTGGGCGTGGTCGAAGGCGTAGGCGATCGTGTACTTCGCCTCGACGACCAGCTCACCGGGCTTGGCGCCGGCGCGCGCGGCGAGCGTGCCGAAGGCGCGGGGGCCCGCGTCGAGCAGGTGGTACCCGTCGGCGATCTCGGTGAGGTACGCCGCGAAGCCGCCCTTGTCCTTGTCCGGCTTCTTGGCCAGCTCCGGGAGGATCTGGTCGCGGTCGTCGGGCGCGAACAAGGCCGCATACGCCTTGCCGTCGTGCCCGGTCAGGACCGCCGGGTCGAGGTGCGCGGCGGTGATGGCCTGCTTGACCTTGGCGTACGCGGCACCGACCGCGTCGGCCTTGAAGGCACCGACGGCGGCCGCGGCGGGGGACGTGATGCCGTCCACACCCTTGGGCCAGACGTCGGCGGGGGTGTGCGTGTAAGGCCGGGCCAGGTCGACCGGGGCGACGTCCGGCACCGACGTCGGGTCCGGCGGTCCGGCGTCGTGGGCGGGCCGGCGGCCGATCAGCACGATGGCCGTGGTGGTCACGGCGAGGACGAGCAGGAAGACGGCGAAGACCCACCAGCGGCGGCGTGGGCCGCGCGAGGCGCGTTTCTGCTGCTTGCGGAACTGCTTGCGGTCTTTCTTCGCGCCCAGCCACGCGTCGGTCTGCGCGTGCTTGCGCCAGTCCGGGTCCATCAGGTCCGGGTGCGATTCGAGCAGGTTGTCCTCGTCCACGTGCGTCCCCCCAAGGCCGACGTCTGATCATCGACGCCGGGGGACGGGTGTTACCCGAAATACGCGAATTCGTTGACGCCGACGCCCTGCAGCTGGTGCACGATGATCGCCGCGGCGACCAGCCCGACCACGATGAGCAGGGCGAGCACGCCCGGCCAGCGGCTCTGCCCCGGCTGCTGGTACCCGCCCGCCCGGCGCTCGCGCTTGCGGCGCTTCTTGAGGTCCTTCTTCGCGCCCAGCCAGGCGTCCCGGGCGGCGTACTTCTGCCAGTCCGGGTTCATCAGGTCCGGGTGCGTCTCGAGGCGCCGGTCGTCCGGATCCTGCGGCTGCTGAGGCTCTGCCATCCCGAGTGCCTTCCCCCTGGGTGACCCGCCGTGACGGGTTCGTAGACTTGTCCATTGTGACCGAGAACGCTCCGCAGCAGACCACCGACCTTCCGGGTGCCTGGGACCCGGCCGCCGAGGAAGCACCGATGTACGACCGCTGGGTAGCGGCCGGGTACTTCACGGCCGACGCCTCGTCGGGGAAGCCGCCGTTCTCGATCGTACTGCCGCCGCCGAACGTAACCGGTTCGCTGCACATGGGCCACGCCCTCAACCACACGTTGATGGACGCGATGAGCCGCCGCCGCCGGATGCAGGGCTACGAGGTGCTGTGGCTGCCGGGCATGGACCACGCCGGCATCGCGACGCAGAACGTCGTCGAGCGCCAGCTGGCCGGCGAGGGCCTCTCCCGCCACGACCTGGGCCGCGAGAGGTTCGTCGAGCGCGTCTGGGAGTGGAAGGCCGAGTACGGCGGCAAGATCCTCGGCCAGATGAAGCGCCTCGGCGACGGCGTCGACTGGTCGCGCGAGCGGTTCACCATGGACGAGAACCTGTCGAAGGCCGTCCAGACGGTGTTCAAGAACTTCTTCGACGAGGGCCTGATCTACCGGGCCGAGCGGATCATCAACTGGTGCCCGCGCTGCCAGACGGCGCTGTCGGACATCGAGGTCGACCACAACGACGACGACGGCGAACTCGTGTCGATCCGCTACGGCGACGGCGACAACGCGATCGTGGTCGCGACCACCCGCGCGGAGACGATGCTGGGCGACACCGCGGTCGCCGTCCACCCGGACGACGAGCGGTACGCGCACCTGGTGGGCACCGAGGTCGAGCTGCCGCTGACCGGCCGCCGCATCCCGATCGTGGCCGACAAGCACGTCGACCCGGAGTTCGGCACGGGTGCGGTGAAGGTCACCCCGGCGCACGACCCGAACGACTTCGAGATCGGCCGCCGGCACGACCTGCCGATGCTGACGATCATGAACGAGCGCGCGGAGATCACCGCGCCCGGGCCGTTCGAGGGCCTCGACCGCTTCGAGGCGCGCCCGGCGGTCGTCGCCGCGCTGCGGGAGGCCGGCCGGATCGTCGCGGAGAAGCGGCCGTACGTGCACGCGGTCGGGCACTGCTCGCGGTGCGACACGGTGGTCGAGCCGCGGCTGTCGCTGCAGTGGTGGGTCAAGGTCGAGGAGCTGGCCAAGCTGGCGGGCGACGCGGTCCGCGACGGCCGCACCAAGATCCACCCGCCGGAGCTGGGCAAGCGCTACTTCGACTGGGTCGACAACATGCACGACTGGACGATTTCGCGTCAGCTGTGGTGGGGCCACCGCATCCCGGTGTACTACGGGCCGGACGGCGAGGTCGTGTGCGTGGGCCCGGACGAGCAGCCGCCGACGGGTGAGGGCTGGACGCAGGACCCGGACGTGCTCGACACGTGGTTCTCGTCGGGCCTGTGGCCGATGTCGACGCTGGGCTGGCCGTCTTCTTCGGAAGACCTGGCCAAGTTCTACCCGACGAGCGTGCTGTCGACGGGCTACGACATCCTGTTCTTCTGGGTGGTCCGGATGATGATGTTCGGCGTGCACCAGATGCAGGGTGCGCAGCCGTTCGACCACGTGTACCTGCACGGCCTGATCCGCGACGCGCAGGGCAAGAAGATGTCGAAGTCGCGCGGGAACGTGATCGACCCCCTGGAGTGGATGGACGCGTACGGCGCGGACGCCACCAGGTTCACCCTGGCCCGCGGCGCGAACCCGGGCGCGGACATGGCCCTGGCCGACGAGTGGGCGGCGGGCTCCCGCAACTTCTGCACGAAGCTGTGGAACGCGACGAAGTTCGCGATGATGAACGGCGCTTCGGTCGCTTCGCCGTTGCCTGCCGCCGCCGACCTGACGGAGGCGGACCGCTGGATCCTGGGCCGCCTGGCCGCGCTGGTGTCCGAAGTGGACGGCCTGTTCGAGGACTTCCAGTTCGCCAAGGTGGCGGGCGCGCTCTACCAGTTCACCTGGAACGAGCTGTGCGACTGGTACCTGGAACTGGCGAAGGTCCAGCTGTACCAAGGAGACTCCGCCCGCGTTTCCGCAACCCGCGCTGTGCTCGGGCATGTGCTGGACACGGTGCTCAGGTTGCTGCACCCGTTCATCCCGTTCATCACGGAGAAGCTTTGGACGGCGCTGACCGGCGGCGAGTCGTTGGTGGTTGCTCCGTGGCCTTCCGCTTCGTCGGGTTACGCCGACGCGGTGGCCGACGCGCGGATCGCGGACGTCCAGAAGCTGGTGACGGAGATCCGCCGCTTCCGGGCGGACCAGGGCCTGAAGCCGGGCCAGAAGGTGGCGGCCCGCTTGGCGGGTTACGAGGGCGGCCACGAACCGGCGATCCGTTCGCTGGTCCGCCTGACCGAGCCGTCTCCCGAGTTCGCGGCGAGCGCCTCCCTGGAGGTGGCCCTGGCGGCCGGGGTGGTGACGGTGGAGCTGGACCTGTCGGGAACGGTCGACGTGGCAGCCGAGCGCAAGCGTCTCCAGAAGGACCTCGCGGCGGCGGAGAAGGAGCTGTCGCAGACGGAGGCGAAGCTGGGTAACGAGGCGTTCATCGCCAAGGCCCCGGAGCAGGTGGTGGCCAAGATCAAGACCCGCAAGGAGACGGCGGCGGCGGACATCGACCGTATTACGGCCCGGTTGGCGGCTCTTCCGGCTTCCTGAGGTTGTGCACAGAGCCCGGCGCTCCTTCGCGGAGTGCCGGGCTTTGTCGTACCCCGGAGTGGGAAGCTGACCAGAATTGGTTCCTGGGGACTTCGAGCTGCGCGAGAAGCAGTATCGGTGCCCGATCCCCGGCTGCAGGCGGAAGTTCGGCTCCTTCAGCCGGCCTGATTGCCCCGATCACGGTGTGCCGATGGAGCCGGTCAAAGGGCGGTAGGCGCGCAGTCAGCCCGAGGTTGACGAAGATCAGCGTGCAGTACATGTCCAGCGGGGTGCGGAACTGGTCGTGGTGGAGCCTGAGCCGAGCTGAATCGCATCGCCGCGGTGGCTTGCTTGATCCTCGACAGCTTGCCGACCGCTTCGGGCGGAAGGAGGCTCAGCTGGTCGAGCACCTTGCCGATGAACTGGGACAACCCCTCGGGCGGCTTCTGCTCCTTCTCGGCGGGCTTGCTGCCCGGCTCGGCGTCGGCCACCCGAGCATGCTGGCCCATCGGCGACCCCGAGTCCGCGCAACGCGCCGCAACGACTGCTCAGCCGCCTTCGGTCGCTCGTGCGGCTTCGATCAGCGCCACCACCTCAGGCGTCACCCGCCGCTCCGACGGCGTCGCCAGGTACGTCGGCATCCGCGGAACCGGGTCCCGAAGCGGCCGGAACACCACACCCGGCACCGGCAGCAGATTCGCGTGTGCCCGGTAGAAGACCGTCCAGTGTGGACGCCCGAACCCCAGCGTCCCCAACGTGTCCTGCGCCGTCGTGAAGTCCGGCCCCGGCAACGGCTCGAACCCCGCCTCCCGGCAACACGAAACGATCAGGTCGTACAACGGCTGATTCCGCGAAGGCGGGCTCAGCCGCACAGGAAGTGAAGCCAATGACGCAAACGAAACGACCGGCGAAGAAGCCAGCGGGTGCGAGACCGGCAGGGCCACCAGCACCTCGTCCATCCACAAAGGAGTGAAGTCCAGCCCCGAAGAAGGCCAGGAACCCCGCACGATGGTCGCATCCAGCGACCCGTCCCGAACGCGCTCCAACCGCTGAAGGGTCGGCGCGTGCACCAGTTCCAGCGAAGCCGACGGAGCGAGCCGCGCGAAAGCGCCCAGCAGGCCGTCCAGCCGGTCGCCCAAACCTTCGCTCGTGCCGAGCCGCAGCAGCCGGACGTCCCGGAACGACGCGACCGCGTCCTCCGCTCGGAGAGCCGCCGCCAGCACCGCCCGCGCCTCCGGCAAGAACCGCTGCCCCGCCTCCGTGAGCACCACCGAACGCGTCGTCCGCGTCAGCAACGACACGCCCAGCGCCCGCTCCAGCCGCCGGATCTGCTGGCTCACCGCCGGCTGGACGATGTGCAGGCGCTCCGCCGCGCGGCCGAAGTGCAGCTCCTCCGCCAGCGTCACGAAGTACCTCAGCTGCCGCAGCTCCACCGGGACCCCATTCATCAGCCTTCGTGATGAGTGTACGAGCGACTTGGCCATCGAACCGCCCGCGTCCGCGGGGCAGGCTCGGCGCATGCCCGAACTGGAAGTCAACGGAACCCGCCTCCACTACGAAGACGCCGGCGCCGGCCCCGCGCTGCTGCTCCTGCACGGCTGGGGCACCAGCGGCCGCGTCTGGTCCTCGTGCCTGCCCGATCTCGTGCGCGATCACCGCGTCATCACGCTCGACTGGCGCGGGTGCGGCCGCTCGGACCACCCCACGGACGGCAACACCATCGCCGGGATCGTCGCCGACCTCACCCGGCTCATCCAGACGCTGAAGATCAAGCCCACCGTCGTCGGGTCGAGCATCGGCGGCGTCTTCGCCACCGAGCTGGCGCTCGCCCGGCCGGACCTTGTCGAGCACGTCGTCGCCGTCGACAGTCCCGGGTACTGGCCGAGTACCGGCATGCTCGAGCAGGTCCGCGACCTGCGCATACAGCTCGTCGACGACCGGGCCGGCACCCTCGAAGGCTGGGTGCCGGGCTGGTTCGCCCCCGGTGCCGCGCGCGGGCTCGTCGACTGGACCGTCCGCCAGCTGCTCGACTCCGGCCCCTACATCGACGAACTCTTCACCGAGTGCACCACCTACGACCCGCGGCCGCGGCTGAAGGACCTGAAGACTCCGATCACCTACCTGCACGGCGAGCTCGACGCGCAGATCCCGCTCGAAGTGCCGCGCAGCTGCGCCGCGGAGACGCCCGGCGCCCGCGTGCACGTGCTCGCCGGCTGCGGGCACGTGCCGCACCAGGAAAACCCGCGCGCGTTCACCGCCGCCCTCCGAGAGATCGCCTGAACGATGCCGAAAGTGACCCTCGGAGACGCCGTCGTCCACTACGACCGGACCGGCGACGGCCCCGCTCTGCTCCTGCTGCACGGCACCGCCGCGTCCCGCGAACAATGGGGACCGCTGACCGGGCGAGCCGACGGCTTCACCGTCCTCGCGCCCGACTTCCCCGGCTCCGGCCTGACCACCGACGGCGGTGGCCCGATCACCGTCGAAGCCCTCGCCGCCCAGGCCGCCGCCGTCCTGGACGACGCCGGCTTCGAAACCGCCCACGTCGTCGGGCACTCGCTCGGCGCGGTCGTGGCCGCGCACCTGGCCGGCACCCGCCCGGACCGCGTCCGGACCGCCGTCCTGCACGCCGCCTGGCCCGCCACCGACGTCCGGCAGGACGCCGAGTTCCGCTACTGGCTGGACCTGCTCGGCACCGGGACCTTCGCCCGGATGCTCCCGCTGATGGCCTTCGGGCCGCGCTACTGGGAACAGGCCACCGCGGAGAGCAACGAACAGCTCGTCAAGACCCTGGAAACGGTGATCCAGCCGGGCGCGGACCGCCAGATCGAGGCCGACCGCGCCGTCGACCTGCGGGCGGTGCTCCCCGGCATCACCGCGCCGGTGCTGGTGCTGGGCAGCGCGCACGACCGGATCGTCCCGGCGGACCAGCAGCGCGAGCTGGTCGCCGCGATCCCGGACGCGCGCGCCGCCGAGATCGACGCGGGGCACGGTGCCCCGGCCGAGCTGCCGGACGAGTTCGCCCGGCTCGTGCTGGACTTCGTCAGGTCAGCGCCTTGAGCACCACCGCGGCCACGCCGGCCATCCCGGCCTTGACCGGGTGGTAGGCCGCCGCCTCGAGGACGTTCTGGTGCCGGCCGTTGATCCACGCCGCGCCGCCGCGGGCGCAGGCGTCGTGGCCGCGTGAGGGGCCGAACGTGTCGACGAACTCCGCCTTGCCGTCGGCGTCCACGGCGTCGGAGAGCGTCAGGTTCAGCTTCTCCTCGACACCGTTCAGCCACGCGTAGTCGCCGTCGGCGAAGGGCAGAACGTCCGGGCAGTAGCCCTGCTCGGGCAGGATCCGCGGGTAGCCGATCACCAGCACCCGGGCGCGGGGCGCGCGTTCGTGGATCGCCGCGAGCGCCGCCTCGACCCGCGACCCGATGTTGTCGATCGTCGTCGGCACCGAGCCGCCGAAACGCTCTTCGCAGGGGTTGCCCGTCGGGTTGCCGGCCCGCAGGCCCGGGCACGTCGAAGTCAGGGTGCCGAACACGGCGTAGTCGTTGCCGCCGATGCCGAGGGTGACGAGGTCGGTGTCGAACCGGAGGGCGTCCAGCTGCGGGGCGTTGGTGCCGCCGGCGGGCACGCTCTGCGGCCGCGTCAGGTTCGTGGTGTCCGCGCCGGCGCAGCTGACGTCGGTGAACCGGCCGGGGTGCAGTGCCGCGGCCACCACCGACGGGTAGTTCGCCGTCGACCGCGCGCAGCCGATCGGGTCGAGCCGCTGGACCGGGATGTACGGCCCGGAGGTGAAGGAGTCGCCGAGGGCGACGTAGCTGCCGATGGGCGCCGCGGCGGCGGTGCCGGCCGACGCCGGCAGCAGGACGGCTGCCGAGACGACCGCGGTGAGCAGCCGGGTGATGCGCATGAAGACCCCGTTCTCGCTGGTGGAACTGCTGCCACCAGATCTAGCGAGTACCGGCGGCCGACGGGGAAGAACTTCACCCGCCGATCGGGTCACCGTCGCCGTGCTCACGGTAAGTGATCAAGGTGCGCCAGAAGAGCAACGGCCGGACGGTGCTCCCGGGCAGCAGCCGGGCCGACTCGCGGCGCAGCTCGGCCAGCGTCGGGTAGTCGTCGACGACCGGAGCCGTCGGGCCCTCTTCGGGGCCGCCGTTCAGCCGCTCGCCGGCGTAGACGACCAGCCGCGCGAGCGCGTTGACCGGGACTGCCGCGATCGCCTTCGCCCAGTCCGCGGGTGTGCTTGGTTTCGCCAGGCCGAGCACCACGAGCACGCCGCCCGGCACCAGCGCGCGGCGCAGCTTGGCGACCGTCTCGAACGGCATGTGGTGCAGCGACGCCAGGCACGAGATGTAGTCGTAGTGCGCCTCGGGCAGCGGGTCGGTGGTGACGTCGGCCTGCCGGTAGACGATCTCGCCGGGCCCCGGCGACCCCAGCCCGGCCGCCGCCTCGACCATCGCCGCCGAGAGGTCGACGGCCTCCACCGCCATGCCGGTCGCGGCCAGCCGCCGGGCGAACCGGCCGGTGCCGCACCCGACGTCCAGCGCGATCCCCGGACCCGGCGGCAGCAGGTCCAGCAGCAGCGGGTGGTAGTGGTCGTTGTGGTTGAACGGCATGCGTCGAGAGTGCCATCCGGCACGCACGTAGACTCGCAAGGCAAGTGCGAAACCCCAGGCCGGAGGAGAATCAGTGCCGCAGGATGAGACAGGTCGCAAGCCGGACCTGTCGGATCTGGACAGCTTCGCGGGCGTCGACGAACTGGGGACGTCGGGGTACGAGGAGTCCGACGACCACGACCCGGAACTGGACGTCCGCGACACCGCCTTCGAAGCCGGCGGCGGCTCGCGCGGCGGGATCGGCGGGGTCGGCCAGCTGGGGGACAACCTCGCCACCGGCCCGGTGCCCGACCTGAGCGTGCCCGAGGACGCCGAGCTGCACGAGCTCGACGACCAGGGCGAGCAGGTCGAGTACGGCGATCCGAACGGCCCCGAGGCGCGGCGTGAGCTGATGGCGGTCGAGGCCGAGCTGAACCAGCGCTGGCCGGAGACGAAGATCGAGCCGTCGCTGACCCGCATTTCGGCGCTGACGCAGCTGCTGGGCGAGCCGAACCGCGGCTACCCGGTGCTGCACGTGGCCGGCACGAACGGCAAGGGCTCCACGGCCCGGATGATCGACGCGCTGCTGACCCGGATGGGTCTGCGCGTCGGCCGCTACACGAGCCCGCACCTGCAGCTGGTCACCGAGCGGATCGCGCTCGACGGCCGGCCGATCTCCGCCGCGCGCTACGCCGAGCTGTGGAACGACATCGCGCCGTACGTGTCCATGGTGGACGGTGCCTCCGCGGACGGCGTCGAGATGAGCAAGTTCGAGATCCTCACCGGGATGGCGTTCGCCGCGTTCGCCGACGCGCCGGTGGAGGCCGCGGTCCTCGAAGCGGGCCTCGGCGGTGCCTGGGACGCCACGAACGTCGCGGACGCCGACGTCGCCGTGATCACCCCGATCGGTCTCGACCACGTCGAGTACCTGGGGCCCGACGCGGTGAGCGCGGCGCGCGAGAAGGCGGGCATCATCAAGCCCGGCTCGGTCGCGGTGATCGCCGAGCAGGACCCCGAAGTGCTGAAGGTGCTGCTGGAGCGGGCGGTCGAGGTCGACGCTGCGGTCGCGCGCGCGGGCAGCGAGTTCGGCGTGCTCGAAAAGGAGGTCGCCGTCGGCGGGCAGCTGCTGAAGCTGCAGGGCCTCGGCGGGGTTTACGACCAGATCTTCCTGCCGCTGCACGGCGCCCACCAGGCCGCGAACGCCGCGCTGGCACTGGCCGCGGTCGAGGCGTTCTTCGGTGCGGGCAAGGACAAGCAGCTGGTCGTCGAGGCGGTGCGCGAGGCGTTCGCGGAGGTCGAGACCCCGGGCCGGCTCGAGCGCGTCCGCTCGGCGCCGACGGTCCTGCTCGACGCGGCGCACAACCCGCACGGAGCTCGCGCCCTCGCCACGACGGTGTCCGAGGAGTTCGCATTCCGCCGCCTGGTCGCGGTGGTCGGCGTGATGGCCGAGAAGGACGCCCACGGCATCCTCGACGCGCTGGAGCCGGTGGTGTCGGACATCGTGGTGACGCGCAATTCGTCGCCCCGCTCGATGCCGCTGGAGGAGCTGAACGAGCTGGCGATCTCGGTGTTCGGCGAGGACCGCGTCGTCGCCGAAACGGACCTGGAGACGGCGATCGAGACCGCGATCGCGCTGGTGGAGACCAACGACGACCCGGAGGAACCCCTGGCGGGCGGCGGCGTGCTGGTGACGGGCTCGGTGGTCACCGCGGGCGAGGCGCGCACGCTGTTCGGGAAGGAGCCGGCGTGACCACGTCGTCGCAGCCGCCGTCGCAGGAGGCGCCGAAGCCGAAGGACCCGATGAAGGGCTTCCGCGGCGTGATGTCGGGAACGCTGATCATGGAGGCGATCACGGTCGCCCTCGCGCTGCCGGTGGTCAACAAGCTGGGCGGCGGGATCTCCACGGGCACGGGCTGGACGGTCATCGCGGTGGCGGTGCTGCTGATCGTGACGTGCGGCTTCGTCAAGCGCGCGTGGGCGGTGCCGGTGATCCTGGTGTTGCAGGTGGTGTTGATCGCGCTGGTGTTCTGGCTGCCGGCGATCGCGGTGCTGGGCGTGATCTTCCTGGCGGTCTGGCTCTGGCTGCAGTGGCTGCGCCGCGACGTCGCCCGGCGGATGGCGGCCGGGACGCTGGCCAGCCAGCAGCCCCAGCCGTGACGCATCACGGGTGCGGTGCCTCTTGGCAGGCCCGGACCTCGGTGATCAGCGTGTCGAGCGCGTCCAACGCATCCGCCGGCACGTCGAGGCGGTAGATCCGGTGCGGACCGGACCGGCTCACCGCCAGCAGCCGGGCGTCGAGCAGGATGCGCAGGTGCCGGGACACCGTCGACTGCGGCAGCCCCAGCGCCTCCTGCACCTCCCCGACCGTCGCGGAGCCGCCGCGTTCGAGGAACACGCCGATGATCTGCACGCGGGTCGCTTCGCCGAGGGCCCGCAGCACCGGCAATGCCGTGGTGAGCGCGTCCTGGATCACGCCGGCACCCGCTCCAGCAGCGCTTCCAGCTCCCCGGTCGGCACGCCGTGCCGCCGGCCGAGTTCGACCCAGTCATGCAGCATGCGGACGGTCTGCGGGCCGTGCCCGCCGAAGTGCTCGCGGAGGTACTGCGGTACGTCGAACGGGGCCAGCCGGGGGAGCACCGTCAGCGCCGCGAGCACGGCCTTCGCGCGGACCGGCCGCACGCCCGGGCCGCCGTAGCCGGCCGCGACCGCGGCACGTGCCTGCGTCGCCGCCGCCGCGAGGTGGCCGGCTGATCGGCGGGCGGCCGCGAGGTCGAAGCCCGCGGCGTGCGACCCGGCCACGACGGGCATCGTCGCCGCGGCGGACAGCAACGGTGCCGCGAGGGGTGCGGTCCGCGGCCGGGCGAACAACGACCCGAGCAACGCCGATGCCGGACCGGCGACCGTGAACCGCGCCCGCGGCCACAACCACGTCGGATCGGCGCCGCCGGCGAAGAACCCGGGCACCACCAGGCCCCACGGCCGGCCGGCCGCCAGTTCGCGGAGCAGCTCGACCTCCGACGGCACCTGCGTGACCGCCGAGACGACCGCCGCACCCGCGAGCAGTTCGGCGACGCCGGGTGACGCGGGTGAAGCCGTGCTGATCACCACGTCCCAGCCCGACGGCCGCTCGCCGGCCGACACGAGCTCAACGGTCCGGCGCGCGGTGCCCCGCCGGCGGGTCGCCACCAGCAGGGAATCCGCCGTCCGCTCGCGCACTGCCAACCCCACCGGATGGGTCAGCGACGTCGCCAGCACCCGGGCCACCGGGCCTTGCCCCACCACGAGAACACGCATGCCGAGCACTATATCCGCATATCCGGATATAGGTAATCCCCCTGCTCGATGTCGTCGAGCAGTCCGGGTTGCTCCGGTGGCCAGCCGAGGAGTTCGCTGGAGACCGGGCTGTCGAAGCTGTAGGCCACGGCCATGAACGGGCTCGCGTAGCGCCCGGCGGCCTCGTCCGGGGTGAGCGAGACGACGGGCAGGTCCAGGCCGCGCCCGATCGTCCCGGCGATGCTCCGGAACGGGACGTTCTCCGCGGCCCCGTGCAGCACGCACCCGGCCGGCGCTGCGCCGAGCGAGGTCAGCCGGGCGGCGGCCGCGTCCGAGCGCGCCAGGCCGGTGACGGTGTGGCCGGCGACAGTGACTGACGCTACGAGCGTCCCGCGGAGTGTCAGTCGCTGTCGCTACCGGTGAGCTGACGCAGTGCCCCGCAGCGGAGAAGAAGCGCGCCGCCGCCTCCAGCAGGCGGCCCTGGAGCTGTACGCGGAACGCGGCTTCGACCGGACCGCGACGGCCGAGATCGCCGCGAGGGCGGGGGTCACCGAGCGCACGTTCTTCCGGCATTTCCCGGACAAGCGCGAAGTGCTGTTCGACGGCGAAGAAGCCCTGCGCGCGCACCTGATCCAGTCAGTGACCGACGCGCCCGAAGGGCTGCCGCCGCTCGAAGTCCTCCGCCGCGCCTTCCGGAAGGCGGGCCGGATCCTGGAGGCGAACCGCCCCTTCGCCGAACCCCGGCTGGCGGTCATCGCCGCAACGCCGGCGCTGCGCGAGCGCGACCTGGCCAAGGCCGCGGCGATGGCCGACGCCCTCGCCGACGCGCTGCGCGATCGGGGTGTCGGCGACCGGCTGGCCGCGCTGGCCACCCAGGTCGGCTGGGGCGCGTTCCACCTCGCGGCGGGCGCCTGGATCCGGGAGTCCGTGCGCAGCCTGGATGAACACCTCGACGAGGCGTACGCGGACTTGCGGACGCTGGCGGCGGAGACGGACGGCTGAACGCCCGTCTCCGCCGAGAACTCAGCGCAGCACCACCACCCGCAGCGCCGGCGAGCGCAGGATGTCGGTCTCGCAGAATCGCTCCTTCACCCACTCGCCGCGGCTGTACAACTTCGTCTGGTCACTGAAGTAAGGCGACTTCGGGTTCGCCGACTGCGAGTACGTCAGCAGCGTCGAGGAGTCCGGGCACCCGCGTCCGCTGAACCCGACCACCTGGATGTAGCTGGACCCGTGTGCGACCTCGGTGTTGCCGCGGGCCGGGTCCCACACCGTCGTCATCACGTTCAGCACGCCCAGGAAGCTCTGCGCGCCGTGGATCGGGATGCGGTCGCCGTTTCGCGTGACGGCTTGGCCGTCGCGCAGGCGCGTGTCCGGGGCCAAGCCCGCCGTGCGCAGCTCCACGAGGGCGTCGCCGAATGCCTTCCGGACGTCCGCGTTGCCGACGTTGAGCGTGTGCGGCGTGGTCAGCGGTGCCTTCGGGTCGAACGGCACGGAGAACCGGTCGACGTTGGCGAGCCGGGTGGCGAACCGTTGGAACAGCAGGGAACCACGGCTGTCCGACGAGTACGTGTGGTCCCAGCTCGCCAGCGCCGTGCACGCCGGCCCGACCGGGACCGGGCCGGACGACGACGGCGCCAGTCCGCCCGGGAACGACGCGCACAGCTTCGCCAGGTCCGCCGCCGCCAGGTCGGCGAACAGGCTGTGGTCGGCGAAGAGCATCTTCTTCATCGAGTCCGTGGTGAACTTGCTCGCCTCGGCCGTCAGCAGCGCTTCCCGGGTGCGCGGCGAACGCTCGGTGTCCTGGTCGCTGACGATCCGCGGGAACCCGGTGAGCGGCGCCCGGGCGTTCGCGAGCCACGCGCTGTCGTTGGCGTTCAGCTCGTAGTCCCGCCGCTGCTGTTGCGGCAGCCGCGAGGGCGCGAAGATCCCCGGCTCCAGCGCACCCGGGTCCGAACCCCACTGGCAAGCCGACCGCGAACCGTCCAAAATAGCCAGTCCGTCGCCGGCCAGCGTTTGCCGGCCGGTCGGGGTGCTGCACTTCGCGGCCAGCTCGTCGGTGACGTGCGGGACGACCTGGATGTCGGCGTAGAGCGCGGTGCCCGCCCGGTCGGTGGCGATCGTGTTCACCCACGGCACACCCTGCGTGCTGCTCAGCGCCCGGACGACGTCGGCCGTGCTGCGGGCCTGGTCGAGCTCGAACCACGTGTTCAGCCCGCGCAGGTTGGTCGCGTTGGCGTCCCGCAGCGCGAACGCCGACTTCGCCGTCCACGGCATCGGGATCCCGCCGACGTCGTCCAGCACCGGGCCGTACCGCGTCGACCAGAACGTCCGCCGGACCGGCTCCAGCGAGCCGTCGGCCTGGCGCACCTGGACCGTGACCTCGCGGGAGGTCATCTTCTCGGGCTTGCCGTCGACCACGTACGTCGTCGGGTCACCGGCCGCCAGCGGGACTTCGAACAGGCCGAACGTGACCGGAGTGGACACCGTGTGCGTCCAGGCCGCATCCGCGGTGTGCCCGATCATGACGAACGGCATGCCGAGCAGGCTCGCCCCGGCGACGTCGACCCGGCCGGGGATGGTCAGCTGGCTCTGCCAGAACCGCCGTCCGTCGTGCCACGGGTAGTGGGGGTTGCCGAGCAGCACGCTGCCCTGGCCCGCCGCCGTCCCGTCGGCGCCGATGGCGATGCCGTTGCTGCCGAGACCGCCCTTGCCGAGCCCCTCCCGCAGGCTGGCCGACAGCTGCGCGGGCGTGCCCGCGGCCGGCGACGGCGCCCCGGACGGCGGCGTCGCGAACAGCCCTTCGGTGACGAAGCCCAGGCCACCGGTGACGGCGATCGAGTAGAAGTGCCGGTAGAAGTCCTGCTCGGTGATCGGCCGCACCCAGTCCGCGCCGCGGCAGGCCGGATCGGTGATCCCGGACCGGCCGGTGCGCGCCAGGTAGGCGTTGTACCCCTTGACGTAGCCCGAAACGATCTGCCGGACCTCGGGCCGAGGCCCCTGCGGCGCGGGCCGGGCGACCAGCCTGTCGACCACGCCGGAGTCGTTGAGCTGCTGGAAGAACAGGTCGCTGTGCAGGTTGGTCTTCGCCTCGGACAGCGACGGGTAGCCTTCGCCGTCCGGACCGAAGTACCGCGATCGCTGCGCGCTCACCGTGACGTAGATCTTCGCCAGTTCGCAGACGTTGTCGGTCGCCGCCGCGAAGCCGTACCCGTAGCCGAGGCCCGCGAAGTCCTTGGCGACGATGTGCGGGATGCCGTGTTCGGTGTAGCGCAGCACGGCTTTCGCGCTGTTCTCACCCGCGTTCGCGACCCCCGCGCCGAGTGTGGTGACCGAAAGCACCGCCGCGAAACCGGCGAGCGCCTTCCTGAAGAGTGCCATTCGTACCCCCTTGTCGTGATCACCAAGCTACCGACGGCGACGACGACCGGGTATGGGGGAAACCCCCAGTGTTCGTTCATCCGCGCGCAAGCCGGCGTTGGCCGCGGCGGGATAGAAACCGCGCATGACCGAACACTCCCGCCGCACCCTCATCAAGGCCGGCCTGACCGGCGCTTCCGCGGTCGCCGCCGGCCTCGTCGTGCCGTCGGCGGCCTTCGCCGCGACCCCGCTCGTCCGCCGCGACCGGCCGGTGCTCACCCACGGCGTCCAGTCCGGCGACGTCACGCCGGGCTCGGCCATCGTCTGGTCCCGCGCGGACCGGCCGTCGCGCCTGGTCGTCGAGATCGCGCGGGACCCGTCGTTCCGGCACGCCCGCCGCGTGCCCGGCCCGCTGGTGGGCCCGGACAGCGGCGGCACCGGCCGTGTGCGCGTCCCGGCGCTGGCGCCCGGCACCGAGTACCACTACCGCGTCACCGCCGAAGCCCTCGACGGGCGCGCCACGAGCGAGCCGCTGACCGGCCGCTTCGCCACCGCGCCGGTGGGCCGCCGCGACGCGCGCATCCTGTGGTCGGGCGACGTCGTCGGCCAGAACTGGGGCATCAACCCGGGCCTCGGCGGGATGACGATCTTCTCCGCGATGGCCGCCCGCTGCCCGGACCTGTTCCTGCACAGCGGCGACACGGTGTACTCCGACGGCCCGCTGACCGAGACCGTCACCCTCCCCGGCGGCCGGACCTGGCGCAACGTCGTCACGCCCGAGAAGGCGAAGGTCGCCGAGACCCTGGAAGAGTTCCGCGGCCAGCACGCCTACAACCGCCTCGACGACAACTTCAAGCGCTTCGCCGCGCAGGTGCCTTCCTACGTCCAGTGGGACGACCACGAGGTCCTGAACAACTGGTACCCGGGCAAGATCATCGACAACCCGGCCTACACCGAGAAGCGGGTCGACGTGCTCGCGCCGCGGGCGTACCAGGCGTTCCACGAGTGGCACCCGATCGACTCGCGCCGGGCCGTCGACGGCCGCGTCTACCGCAGCTTCACCTACGGCTCCCGCGTCGAAATCTTCGTCCTGGACATGCGGACCTACCGCAACGCCAACACCGCGGACCAGACGAAGCCGGGCTACATCCTCGGCGACGCCCAGGCCCGCTGGCTCGCCGACGCGCTCGGCCGCAGCACGGCGACCTGGAAGATCGTCCAGGCCGACATGCCGCTGGGCCTGGTCGTCCCGGACGGCGCCGACATCGAAGCCGTCGCGAACAACCTGCCGGGCGCGCCCGGCGGCCGCGAGACCGAGCTGGCCTGGGTGCTGCGGGAGATCCAGCGCCGCCGCGTCCGCAACGTCGTCTGGCTGACCGCCGACGTCCACTACACCGCGGCCCACCACTATTCACCCGACCGGGCGGCCTTCCAGGACTTCGACCCGTTCTGGGAGTTCGTGTCCGGCCCGCTGAACGCGGGGGCGTTCGGCCCGAACACCCTGGACCCGACGTTCGGCCCGCAGGCGGTCTTCGTGCACGCCCCGCCGGCGGCGAACACCGCCCCGATCGACGGCTTCCAGCACTTCGGCGAGCTGAACGTCGACGGCGCCAGCGGCGACCTCCGGGTGGACCTGCGGGACGCCGCCGGGGCGTCGCTGTGGTCGAAGACACTGCACCCGCAAGGCCGCTGAGCAGGGTCGGCTAGGCTCGCCCGCACCGAAACACACCGCACCAAGGAGAAACACCGTCGTGACTGAACGCACGCTGGTCCTGGTCAAGCCCGATGGCGTCGCGCGCGGCCTCGTCGGCGAAGTCGTCTCGCGGATCGAGCGCAAGGGCCTCAAGCTCGCCGCGCTCGAGCTGCGGACCGTTCCGCAGGCGCTGGCCGAGGAGCACTACGCCGAGCACAAGGAGCGTTCCTTCTTCGGCGACCTGCTGGAGTTCATCACCTCGGGCCCGCTGGTCGCGCTCGCCGTCGAAGGCCCCCGCGCCATCGCCGCGTTCCGCCAGCTGGCCGGCGGCACCGACCCGGTCGAGAAGGCCACCCCGGGCACCATCCGCGGCGACTTCGCGCTGGAGACCCAGTACAACCTGGTTCACGGCTCGGACTCGCCGGAGTCGGCCGAGCGCGAGCTGAAGCTCTGGTTCCCCGACCTGTGATCGCCTGAACCGGGGCCACGTCCGCGTGGCCCCGGTTCCCGCTTCGGAGCCCCCATGACGACGATGCCCTTCCGGCCGCGCGACTACGTCCCGGTGCTGGCCGGGCTGACCGGCGCGTTCGCCGACGGGCTGCGCACGGCCGACCCGGCCGCCGCGGTGTCCGACTGCGCCGGCTGGACCGTCGCCGACCTCGCGGCGCACCTGGGCAACGTGCACCGCTGGGCCGCCACCGTCGTCCGCACCGGCGAGGTGCACCCGCAGGACTTCACCGCCGGCCCGGACGCCGACCTCGTCCCCTGGTACGCCGAAAGCGCGCGGCTCCTGCTCGGCGAGCTCCAGGCCGCCGACCCCGCGGACCCGTGCTGGCACTTCGGCGGCACGGGCAAGACGAAGGCGTTCTGGTTCCGCCGCCAGGTGCACGAAACCGCCGTCCACCTCGCCGACCTCGGCAGCGATCCCGCGCTCGACCCGGCCGTGGCCGCGGACGGCGTCGACGAGGTCTTCACGGCGATGCTGCCCCGCGTGACGCGCTGGCACGCCGTGCCCCGGCTGCCCGGGCCGGTCACCGTGCGCGCCACCGACACCGGTGACGTCTGGACCGTGCACCCCGGCGAGCCGCCCGCGCTGGGACCGGCCGTCGCGGGCGGCGCGACCGTCGAGGCACCCGCGCGTGATCTGCTGCTGCGCCTGTGGAAACGCACCGGGCCGGACCCGCGCGCCACCGGCGCTGCCGCGGAGGCGCTCCTCGCCGCACCGCTGACCCCCTGATGGTGTTCTAGACCATTCAGGCGGCGTTCACCGGGAAGTCTTCCGCCGGCCGTGCCGCTGCGCTGTGCTGGTCCGGATCGCTCTCACTCGATACTGGGGTACCCGGTGAAGAAGTCACGCATCCTGTTGCCGCTCGCTGCCCTGTTCGCGACGGCTTTCGCCGTGCCCGCGGACCGCCTCGAAGCGCCGCTCGGCACCCCGCCGGTCGAGGCCGCGCCCGCCGGGTCGTCGGCCCACGAAGGCCCGAGCGCCTTCGCCACCGCGGACCCCGACGACGGCCTGGTCACCGGCAGCGCGACCACCGAGGTCGCGCCCGGCCTGAACCTCACCCAGTTCGACCGGTTCGACCCGGCGGGCTGGATCCGCGGCGACACCCTCGCCGTCGACCTGGGCAGCAAGGTGCTCGAGCCGACGTACCTGAGCCCCGGCACGGTTTCCGCGCGCACGCCGCTGTCGCAGCAGGTCGCCCGGGCGGGCGCGGTGGCCGGCGTCAACGGCGACTTCTTCGACATCAACGCCACCGGCGCGCCGATCGGCGTCGGCATCGACCGCGGGCAGCTGCAGACCGCACCCGCCGCCGGGCACAACCTCACCGCGTCGATCACCGACGCGGGCAAAGCCCAGCTCGCGTCGATCTTCCTCGAAGCCACCGTGACGCTGCCCGGCGGCGCGGTGAAGGCGACCAACTTCAACAGCCCGGTCCTCGGCACCGACGCGATCGGCGTCTACACGCCGTTGTGGGGTGCCGCCGGGCGCGCGACCTCGGTGGCGGGGGCGTCCCGGGTGCGGGAGGCCGAACTCCGCGACGGCGTGGTCACCGCCGTGCGCGAGCAGCCGGCGCCCGGCCCGATCGCGGCGGGGACGACGGTGCTGCTGGCCCGCGAAGCCGGGGCCGACGCGCTCGCCGCGCTGCAGCCGGGGGACGCGGTCGGCGTCACCTACGCCCCGCGCTCGGACGCCGGGAAGATCGCGGTCGCCGTGGGCGGCAACGAAGTCCTCCTCCGCGACGGTGTCGTCCAGCCGGTCGACGACGTCGCCATGCACCCGCGGACCGCGGTCGGCTTCTCCGCCGACGGCCGGAAGCTGTGGCTGGCCACCGTGGACGGTCGGCAGGCCGACAGCCGCGGGATGACCGAGCTCGAACTCGCGCGGCACATGAAGAGCCTCGGTGCCGACGACGCCATCAACCTCGACGGCGGCGGGTCGTCGACGCTCCTCGCGCGCAACGAGGGCGAAGCGGCGCCGAGCGTCCGGAATTCGCCGTCCGACGGCGGGGAACGCCTGGTGCCCAACGGGATCGGCTTCGCGACCGTGCCGGGCAGCGGCCGGCTCACCGGCTTCGCCCCGGCGCCCGCCGTGGCGGCGGACGGCGCGAACCGCGTGCTGGCGGGCCTGAGCAGGCACCTGGTCGCCGACGGCCACGACGAAACGGGCGCCGCGGTGGCCGCCGAGCCGCGCTGGAGCACGTCGGATCCCCGGCGGGCGACCGTGACGCGCGGGGTCGTCACCGGGCACGACGCGGGGGCGGTCGACGTCGTCGCGCGGTCCGGGCGCGCGTCCGGGAAGACCGCGCTTGCGGTGCTGGGCCGGGCGGTCCGGCTCGGCACGAGCACCGAGCAGGTCGCGCTGTCGGGCGCGGGCGCGCGGAGCACGTTCAAGGTCTACGGCTACGACGCCGACGGCTACGGCACCTGGCTGGAGCCCGACGACGTCAAGCTCGACTACGACCACTCGGTGGTGCGGATCGAGCCCTCCGGGGACGGCTACGCGGTGACCGCGCTGACGTCCTCGGGCGCTTCGGCGATCACGGCGTCCGCGGCCGGCCTGACCACGCACCTGGCCGCGTCGGTCGGCACCGTGGCCCAGGTGGCGTCGCCGCTGGACGGCCCGGCGGGCTGGGCGGCCACGGTGTTCCCGGCGGTCGTCGGCGCGGC
>NZ_JBSGJD010000082.1:0-35061 GCF_053605405.1 Amycolatopsis sp. NPDC003861 | reverse complement strand
GGCGGGGCCGCCCGAACGCCCCAATGTGGCGTTGGGTGCGTCCAACGCACCGAACGCCACATTGGGTGCGTCCAGCGCACCGAACGCCACATTGGGGCGCGTGAAGACCGCCTCCAGCTCGCCGCCCTCGGCCGCCAGGGTGACGGCCACGCGGTAGCCGGCCCGCTCGCCGAGGGTGTGCAGGGCTTCCGGGTCGACGCCGTCCCGGCCGTCGAGGGCGGCCAGGGCGGCCTCGGTGTCGCCGGTGTCCAGGGCGCGGACCGCGGCGAGCTCGCCGGCCAGCCGCGCGTCCGGGATGGCGGTGACCCGCAGCCGCTCCGGCGTCTCGGCGGCCAGGAACCGTTCCACCGCACCGAGGTCGCCGAACGCGACGACCTGCTCGGCGACCGGCTCGGCCCGATCGGCCTTCCGCAGGACGACGTCGTAGCGGTGCCGGGTCAGCTCGTTGTGCGCGGTGCCGCGCTTGACCCACAGGTCGACGTCGCCGAAGCCGTCGAGGCCGCGGGCCAGCGCCGGGAAGAAGTCCGGGTCGAGGACGAGCTCGCCCTCGCGCGCGATCGCCTGGTCCACCGCGGCGACGTCGGTCCGGCCGCGGTGCAGTTCGACGGCGGTCCGGAAGGCCCGCAGCGAACGCAGGTTGCGGAGGTCGCCGAGGAAGATCGTCCCACCGGGAGCCAGGTGCGCGGCGGCGGTCTTGACGACTTCGGCGAGGTAGTCCGCGCTCGGGAAGTACTGCGCGACGGAGTTGATGATCACCGTGTCGAACTCCGGCAGCTCGCCCAGGTCGTGGGCGGGCCGGGCCGCCAGGTGCACCCGGTCGGCGAAGGGCGTCGCGGCGACCTCGCGCCGGACGTTCTCGACGGCGCTCTCGGAAAGGTCGACACCCCAGTAGGTTTCGGCGTCCGGGGCGATCCGGGACAGGATCAGGCCGCTGCCGACGCCGATCTCCAGCACCCGCTTCGGCCGCAAAGACCGGATCCGCTCGATCGTCGCCGCGTGCCACTCGCGCATTTCGCCGAGGGGGATCTCGGAGCCGTCGTAACTGGAGTTCCAGCCCGCGAAGTTCTCCTCGATGCCGTGGGAGCCGGCGAGCATCTCCTCGTGGACGTCGTGCCATTCGTCGACGTGCCCCTGCTCGGCGGCCTGGTCGCGGTCGGGCACCGGCACGGCGTAGGCGATCAGCTGCCCGCCCTGCGCGACGACGACCGACTGGCCGACCCGCGGGTGGTCGGCGAGCACCGACTCGATCTCGCCGAGCTCGATGCGGTAGCCGCGGATCTTGACCTGGTCGTCGGCCCGGCCGAGGAACACCAGCCGCCCGTCCGGCAGCCATTTCACCAGGTCACCCGTGCGGTACAGCCGTCCACCGGAACCGAAGGGGTCCGCGACGAACCGCTCCGAAGTCAGCCCCGGCCGCCCGAGGTAGCCGCGCGCGAGGCCGCTTCCGGCGAGGTACAGCTCCCCGACCACCCCGACCGGGACCGGCGCGAGAGCCGCGTCGAGGACGTACGCGCGGGTGCCGGGGTCCGGCACGCCGATCGGCACGGCCGAGCCGGGTGCGATCTGCGGGTCGCAGAGCCCGAGCGTCGAGTTGGTCGTGGCTTCGGTCGGGCCGTAGGCGTTGAACATCCGCCGCCCGGGCGCCCAGCGGCGGACCAGCTCCGGCGACACGCGTTCGGTCCCGGCCAGCAGGACGCTGTTCCGCGGCAGATCGCAGTCCTCGGGGAATTCGGCGAGCAGGGCGGGCGGCAGGATCATGAAGTCGACGCCGTGGGCGTGCGCGTACTCGGCCAGTTCGGGGCCGGGCACCCGGCGCTCGGCCGGCGTGATCACCAGGCGGCCGCCCGAAAGCAGCCCGAGGCACAGGTCCCAGAACGCGACGTCGAAACTCGGCGAAGCGAACTGCAGCACCCGGCTGTGCGGGCCCACGCCGAACCGCTCGGACTGCGTCGCGACGAGCTTCGCGACCCCCGCGTGGGAGACCACGACACCCTTGGGGCGCCCGGTGGAGCCCGAGGTGTAGATGACGTAGGCGGCGTTGGCCGGGACGATCGCGGCGGCAGGGTCGGTCGCCGGGACGCCGTCCAGGCCGACCTCGTCCAGCAGCAGGACGTCGCCGTCGAAGAGCCCGGCGAGCTCGCCGGTGGTGATTACGCAGACCGGGCGGGCGTCGGACACCATGAACGCGATCCGCTCGGCCGGGTAGTCCTGGTCCAGCGGCAGGTAGGCGGCGCCGGCCTTGAGGACGGCCAGCTCGGCGACGATCATCCCGATCGAACGCGGCACGGCGAGCGCGACGACCTGTTCCGGCCCGGCGCCGCGCCCGACGAGGACGTGGGCGAGCCGGTTCGCGCGGGCGTCGAGCTCGGCGTAGGTGAGTTCCTCGTCTTCGAAGACGAGGGCCACGGCGTCCGGCGTCTCGCGGACGCGGGCGGCGAACAGCTCGGGCAGCGTCGCCAGGGGCGCCGCGAAGTCCGTGTCGTTCCACTCTTCGAGGATCCGGCGCAGTTCCGGTGCCGTCATGAGGTCCAGCCGGGCCACCGGCCACTGTGGACGCTCCTGCGCGTCGGCGAAGAGGGTGCCGAGGTGGTCCAGCATCCGGTCCACAGTGGATTCGTCGAGGACGTCGGCGCGGTAGACCACGCCGTCGCGGGTCAGGTTCACGTCGAGGGCCAGGTCCGTTTCGGCCTCGAAACCGACGTTGACCAGCACCGAGCCCCCGCGCCCCGGCTCGGGCCCCAGCTCGGCGACCAGGTCGGCGAACGGCACCTCGTGCGTCAGCGCTTCCTCGCGCGCCTCGCGCACCCGGGTCACGACGTCGGCGAACCCGGGCGAGCCGCCGAGATCCACCCGCAGGGGCACCAGTGCGCCGATCCCGACCACGACGTCCGTCGTTCCCGCATATCGGGACACCAGCACCGTGAACGCCGCGAGGAGGGTCAGCTCGTCGGCGGCGGGCAGCGGCCGGTCCAGCCGGGCGAAGACGGGCTCCGCGAGGTGCGGCCGGTCGACCGGCAGCGGCAGCTCCTTCGGCGCCGAGGCGAGGCGGTCACGCCAGAACCCGAGCCTCGACCCCTGCTGCTGCACAGCGTCACCGTTGCTCACCGGTAGACCAGCCTCCCGCTGCTCACGGCGCCCCGAACGAGGCGCAAACTTAGGTGACCCTAACAAACGGATGGTGAGGATGCACTCCTGTACCATCGGTTAGCCTTACCTAAAATCAGTACCAGTCGGAGGTGCGGTGCGAACAGACCCCGGAGGGATCGCTCTCAAGCGACGCCCGCCACACACGGGCCGCGCGCTCGGTCTGCTGGCCGCTCTCGGTGTGCTGGTTTTCCTGTGCCTGCTGAGCGTCTGGCTGGGGTCGAAGGAGATTTCGTTCGGCGCCGTCTGGCAGGTGCTCTGGCACGACGACGGTTCGGCCGACGCGGTGATCATCCACAGTGTCCGGATGCCGCGGACGCTGCTGGCGGTGCTGGTGGGTGCCGCGCTGGGCCTGTCCGGCACGCTCATGCAGGCGCTGACCCGCAACCCACTGGCCGAGCCGGGCCTGCTCGGCATCAGCGCCGGCGCCGCGTTCGCCATCGTCTTCTCCATCACCGTGCTCGGCGTCAGCTCGCTCTACGGCTACATCTGGTTCGCCTTCGCCGGCGCGCTGGCCGCGACCGTGGTCGTCTACTTCCTCGGCACCCGCGGCCGCAGCGGCTCGAGCCCGGTCAAGCTCGCCCTCGCCGGGGCCGCCGTCACGGCGCTGCTCGGCTCGTTCACCAGCGCGATGGTGCTGTCGGACCCGGTGGCGCTCAACCGCTTCCGGTTCTGGTCGGCGGGGTCGCTCGCCGGCGTCGACAGCGGCTCGCTGCTGCGGGTGCTGCCGTTCCTCCTGGTCGGGGCGGTGCTGGCGATCGCCACCGGGCCGGCGTTGAACAGCCTCGCGCTCGGCGACGACGTCGCGGTCGCGCTCGGACGGCGGCTGGGCCCGCTGCGGCTGCGCGGCGCCCTGGCCGTCACGCTCCTGACCGGCGCGTCCGTCGCGGTCGCCGGCCCGATCGTGTTCCTCGGCCTGATCGTCCCGCACGCCGTGCGGTTCGTGATCGGGCCCGACCACCGCTGGCTGCTGCCCTACACCGCGGTCCTCGCGCCCTGCCTGCTACTGGCCGCGGACATCCTCGGCCGCGTGATGGCGCGGCCCGGCGAGGTCCGGGCCGGGGTGATCGTCGCCTTCCTCGGTGCGCCGTTCTTCATCTGGCTGGTCCGCCGCCGCAAGCTGGTGGAGTCCTGATGAGCCTGCTGCAGGTGCGGCGCGACCGCGTCACCTTCCGCCTCGCCAAACCCCCCGTGTCCGGCCGGGTCCGGCTCCGGCTCGTCGCCGTCTCGCTGGTGCTCGCCGTGGTGGCGTTCGCGTTGTTCTGCTGGGGCATGACGATCGGCGACGTCCCGCTCGGCGTGTCCGACGTCCTGTCCGCGGTGTTCGGCGGCGGCGACAGCGGCACCGCCTACATCGTGCAGGAACTGCGGCTGCCGCGGGCGCTCACCGGCCTGCTCGCCGGGCTCGCGTTCGGCGCGTCCGGCGCGGTGTTCCAGACCATCACGCGCAACCCCCTGGCCAGCCCGGACATGATCGGCATCAACGCGGGCGCGGCCACCGCCGTCGTCGCCGGCATCTCCTTCGGTTTCGGCGGCGGCCTCGGCACCACCACGCTCGGCCTGCTGGGAGGCCTGCTGACCGGGCTGCTCGTGTACGCCCTCGCGTGGCGGCGCGGCACCACCGGCTACCGGATCATCCTGGTGGGCATCGGCATCTTCGCGATGTGCACCAGCCTGACCGACTACCTGCTCAGCCGCGCGCAGATCACCGAAGCCCAGGCCTCGATCGGCTGGCTCGTCGGGAACCTGAACAACCGCGGCTGGGAGCACGTCGTCCCGCTGGCCGGCGCGCTGGCGGTGCTGCTGCCGCTCGTGCTGGCCCTGTCCCGCTGGATGCGGACGCTGCAGCTCGGCGACGACGTGGCGGCCGGGCTCGGCACGCCGGTCCAGCCGGTGCGGCTCGGGCTGCTGCTGTCCGGCGCCGGTCTGGTGGCCTTCGCGACGGCGTCCGCCGGCCCGGTTTCCTTCGTGGCGCTGACCGCGCCGCAGATCGCGCAACGCCTGGCGCGCCAGGCGTCCCCGCCGCTGACGGCGTCCGCGCTCACCGGCGCGGTCGTGGTGCTGGGCAGCGACATCCTGGCCCGCACGATCACGGCGTCGCCGCTGCCGGTGGGCATCGTGACCGGCGCGCTCGGCGCCCCGCTGCTGCTCTGGCTGCTGGCCAGGGCCAACCGATCCGGCTCCGGAGGCTGAGAAGATGACACCGTCCCTGCGCGTGCAGGACCTGCGCGTCGCCTACGACGACCGGGTCGTCATCGACGGCCTCGACCTCGACATCCCGCCCGGGAAGATCACCGCGATCGTCGGCGCCAACGCGTGCGGGAAGTCGACCCTGCTGCGCACGATGGCCCGGCTGCTCACGCCGAAGTCGGGCGGGGTCTACCTGGACGGCCGGTCGATCCAGGACCTCCCGACCCGCCAGGTCGCCCAGCGGCTCGGCATCCTGCCGCAGTCCCCGGTGGCGCCGGAGGGCATGACGGTGGCCGACCTCGTCGCCCGCGGCCGCGCCCCGCACCAGAGCTGGTGGCGGCAATGGTCCACTTCGGACGAAGGGGCGGTCGCGTCGGCGCTCGCGGCCACCGGGATGACCGACCTCGCCGACCGCCCGGTGGACGAGCTGTCCGGCGGCCAGCGCCAGCGCGCGTGGATCGCGATGGCGGTCGCGCAGGGCACGCCGGTGCTGCTGCTCGACGAGCCGACCACGTACCTGGACCTGGCGCACCAGATCGACGTGCTCGACCTGGTCGTCGACCTCAACCGCGCGGAGGGCCGCACGGTGGTGATGGTGCTGCACGACCTGCCGCAGGCGTGCCGCTACGCCGACCACGTGATCGCGATGAAGGCCGGCCGCGTGGTCGCCTCCGGCGAACCGGCGGCGGTCATCACGGAGGAGCTCGTCGAGGAGGTCTTCGACGTCCGCTGCCAGGTGCGCCCGGACCCGGTGAGCGGGACGCCGATGGTCATCCCGATCGGCCGCCACCACCCGGCACCGGTGCACCAGGGCTGATTCTCGGGCAAGCTGGGGCCCATGTATGCGCTGCCCGAAAAGACCATCGGCGCCGAGCGAGAACTGCTGGAGGCCATGCTCGACCGCGGCCGCCTCGCGCTCGTCGAGAACGTGCGCGGCCTGTCGGAAACCGACGCCCGGCGCCGGCTGGTCCCGTCGCTGACCACGCCGATCGCGCTGGTCAAGCACGCCGCCGTCGCCGAGCGCCGGTGGTTCCAGTGGCTGATCGCCGGGCTCGGCGAGGCCGAGATCGACGGCCCCTCGACGCCCGGGGACGTCAGTTTCACCGTCGCCGACGACGAAACGGTCGAGGGCGTGATCGCCGAGCACGAGCGGACCGCCCGGCGTTCCCGTGAGATCGCGGCGGGCTTCTCGCTCGACGACCGGTGGACCCACCCGGTCGTCGGCGAGGTCACCCTCCGCTTCGTCTACCTGTTCCTGATCGAGGAGTACGCCCGCCACACCGGCCACGGCGACATCCTGCGGGAACAGATCACCGCGCGCTGACCGCGAGCTCCCCCGCCGGCTCCGCGACCACCCGCCGGTCCACGACGGACTGCAGGATCTCCCCCACCCGCACCGCGGTGTTCGACAGCAGCGACGACGTGATGCCGTGCGTGTGCTCGGTGCCGCCCTGCAGGTAGATCCCGCCGCGCAGCGGGAAGTCCGTCGTGAGCCGGTAGTCGCGCTCGACGCGCAGGCGCCCGGACCCGTCGCGCAGGCAGCGCGCGCCCAGCTCGCCGAGCAGCGGCGTCGGGTCCGCGGGCCGGTAGCCCGTGGCGTACACGACCGCGTCGGCTTCGAGCACCGTCTGCGCGCCGGTCGTCAGGGACTCGACCGTCACCGTGCCCGCGTCGGTGACCTCGACCGGGCGCGAGACGTTGAACAGCCGCAGCCGTTCCACGCCCAGCACCTTCTCGCGGTAGACGCGCCGGTAGAGCTCGTCGATCAGGTCGATGTCGACGGCCGAGTAGTTCGTCGCGCCGTGGTAGCGCATCAGGCGGTCCTTCACCGGCTCGCCCGCGCGGTAGAACTGGTCGACGGCCTCGGGGTCGAAGATGCGGTTGGCGAACGAGCTGTCGTCGGCCGGGCTGTAGCCGTAGCGGGCGAACACCGCGCACACCTCGGCGCGCGGGAACTCGTCGTGCAGCAACGCGGCGACCTCGGCCGCGCTCTGCCCGGCGCCCACCACGACGAACCGCTTCGGGTCGGCGCCGCGCAAGGCGTCCACACGGAACAGCAGCTCACTGTTGTGCCAGATCCGCGGCCCGGCGGTGACGCCCTCGGGCAGCTGGGGGCGCAGACCGGTCCCCACGACCAGGTTCCGGGCGCGCAGCGACGAGCCGTCGGAGGCCTCGACGTCGAAGTAGGCCACTTCGGAACCGTCGTACACCGGCTTCACCGCGACGACCTCGGTGCCGTAGGAGACGACGTCGTCGACCTTCGCGGCCGCCCACTCGAAGTAGTCGTGGAACTCCACGCGCAGCGGGAAGAGGTTCTTGTGGTTGATGAAGTCGACCAGCCGGCCGGCGGCGTGCAGGTAGTTGAGGAAGCTGAACTCGCTGGTCGGGTTCCGCATGGTGACCAGGTCCTTGAGGAACGACACCTGCATGGTCGCGGTGTCGATGAGCATCCCGCGGTGCCAGCCGAACCGTGGCTGCCGCTCGAGGAAGTGCGCGGTCACCGGCTCGCCGGCGCCCGCGTTGTGCTCGGCGAGGGCGATCGCGAGGGCCAGGTTCGACGGTCCGAAGCCCACGCCGACGACGTCGTAGATCGGGACCTCTGCAGTCATGTTGCTCCCTCGCGCGCTCCGGTACGGTTCAGGGAACCCTAACCTAACTTAGGCGAGCCTCGCCTAGTACGTTCGTGGTGATGTTCGTCCCCCGACCAAGGAAGGCACTCTCGAATGCGCGTGGCGATGTTCGGCTACCAGACCTGGGGGCACCGGACCCTCCAGGCGCTCATCGACGCCGGCCACGAGGTCGCCGTCGTGGTCACCCACCCGAAGAGCGACCACGCCTACGAGCGGATCTGGGCCGACTCGGTCGCCGACCTGGCCGCGGAGCACGGCATCCGGGTACTGCTGCGCACCCGCCCGGACGACGCCGAACTGCTGACCGAGCTCAAGGCCGCGGACCTCGACCTGATCGTGGCGAACAACTGGCGCACCTGGCTGCCGCCGGAGATCTTCGAGCTGCCGCGGCACGGCACGCTGAACATCCACGACTCGCTGCTGCCGGCGTACGCGGGCTTCTCGCCGCTCATCTGGGCCATGATCAACGGCGAGCCCGAGGTCGGCGTCACCGCCCACATGATGGACGGCGAGCTCGACGCCGGCGACGTCGTGCTGCAGCGCGCGATCCCAGTCGGGCCGTCCGACACCACGACCGACCTCTTCCACCGCACGGTCGACCTCATCGCGCCGATCACCGCCGAAGCCATCTCGCTGATCGAGACCGGGTACACGCCGGTGCCGCAGGACCGGTCGAAGGCGAGCTTCTTCCACAAGCGCGCCAAGCGGGACAGCCTGATCGACTGGACGCTGCCGCCCGCGGACCTCGAGCGGTTCGTGCGCGCGCTGTCGGACCCGTACCCGAACGCGTTCGCCTACCACCGCGGCGAGGAGCTGCGGATCCTGAAGGCGTCGGTGTCGCAGGGCCACTACGGCGGCACGCCGGGCCGCATCTTCATCCGCGAGGGCGACGGCGTGGTGATCGTGGCCGGGCCGGACGCCCGCCGCGGCCGGTCCCCCGGCCTGCTCGTCGAGCGGGTCCGCACCGCCGACGGGACCGAGCTGCCGGCGTCGGAGTACTTCAAGACGATGGGCGGGTACCTCACCGACCGCCCGTGACCGGTGAGCGGGACATCCCTTGGCGGCGGCCGCGCCGGTGAGCAGGATGTCCCGCATGGCCGGGATCAGCTTCCTCGACGGGCACCGCACCTGGGTGCTCACCGGGGAATCGAGCACGTACGCGCTGCGGCTCGACGAGGACGACGTCCCGGCGCACGTGTATTGGGGCCCGGCGCTGACCGACGCCGACGTCGCCGAGCTGACCGGGAAAACGCTGCCCTGGTGGGACGGCTTCAACGACCCGAACGAGGGCCTCGCCGAACTCGCCGCCGACGGCGGGACGCGGTACTGGACACCGGCCCTGCAGGTCCGCTTCGCCGACGGGACACGGGCCCTCGAATGGCGGTTCTCCTCCCACGAAGCCACCGCCGATCACCTGCGGCTGGTTTTCGCCGACCGGCACTACCCGCTGCGGATCACCCTGCACTACCGGCTGCGCGGGGACGTCCTCGAACGCTGGACCGAGCTGAGCGCGGACACCGACGTCGAGGTCGTCCGGGCCGACTCGGCCACCTGGGCGCTGCCGGTCTTCGAGGACTACCGGCTCAGCCACGTGACCGGCCGCTGGGCCGCGGAAACCCAGCTGCAGCGCGGGTTCGCGCCCCACGGCGAAACCGTCTTCGCCAGCCGGCGCGGGATCACCGGGCACCACGCGAATCCCTGGGTGATGGTCGACGACGGCACGGCCACCGAGCGCCACGGCGAGGTCTACGGCGTCGCGCTGGCGTGGAGCGGGTCGTGGCGGCTGACCACCACCCGCTCGTCGACCGGGCGGCTGACGGTGAGCGGCGGCTTCGGCCAGGACGGCGTGGTCCACCGCGTCGGGCCCGGACGGCCGCTGACCACCCCGGTGTCCGCCGGGCTGTACACCGATGGCGGGTTCGGCGCGGCGAGCCGGGCGTGGCACGCCTACGTCCTCACGCACGTCCTGCCGCACCCGGAGGAACTGCGCCCGGTGCTCTACAACTCGTGGGAGGCCACGGGATTCGACGTCACCGAGGCGGGCCAGCGCGCCCTCGCCGAGCGGGCGGCGGCGCTCGGCGTCGAGCTGTTCGTGATGGACGACGGCTGGTTCGGCGCCCGCACCGGCGACCACGCCGGCCTCGGCGACTGGGAGGTCAACCGCACCCGCTTCCCCGACGGGCTCAAGCCGCTGGTCGAAGCCGTGCACGGGCTCGGCATGCGGTTCGGCGTGTGGGTCGAGCCCGAGATGGTCAACCCGGACAGCGACCTCTACCGCGCCCACCCGGACTGGGTCCTGCACCACCCGCACCGGCGCCGCTCGGAGCTGCGGCGGCAGCTGGTGCTCAACTTCGCCCGCCCGGACGTCGCCGCGTGGGCGCACGAGTGGCTGGACCGGCTCGTCGGCTCGCACGGCATCGACTTCCTCAAGTGGGACATGAACCGGCCGTTCAGCGAAGCGGGCTGGCCGGGCGAACCCGACCAGGACCGGCTGTGGGTGGAGCACACCCACGCGGTGTACGCGCTGCTCGACCGGCTGCGCGCGGACCACCCGGGCCTGCGGATCGAGTCGTGCGCGGGCGGCGGCGGCCGGATCGACCTCGGCGTGCTCGCCCGCACCGACCAGGTCTGGACCTCCGACAACACCGACGCGCTCGACCGGCTGCGGATCCAGCACGGCTACGGGCAGCTCTACCCGGCCCGCGCGATGTCGGCGTGGGTCACCGACAACCCCGGCTTCGTGACGGCCCGGTCAGTGCCGCTGCGGTTCCGGTTCCACGTCGCCATGGCCGGTGTGCTCGGCCTCGGCGGCGACATCGTGCGCTGGCCCGCGGACGACCTCGAGCTCGCCCGCGATCTCGTCGCGCGGTACAAGGACATCCGGCCGGTGGTGCAGCACGGCGCGCTGTACCGGCTGCGGCCGCCGGTCGACGACGGCGTCACCGCCCTGCAGTACGTCCACGGCGATCGCACGGTCGTGTTCGCCTACCGGCAGTCCGCGCACTTCAACGCGCCGGAGCGGCCGCTGCGGCTGGGCGGCCTCGATCCGGTCGCGCGGTACCTCGACCCGGATTCGGGCCGGACGCACAGCGGCGCGGTGCTGCTCTCGCACGGCCTCCCGCCGGCGTTGCCGGCCGGTGATTTCGCCAGCACGCTGCTCCGACTCGATCGCGTAAAGATCTGATCTATCTCGGCTTTCTTGCGGTTTCGGGGCCGTCTGGCGCTTGACATCGTCGAATACGTCCGATCAAATGCGTCATACATCACATATGGTGGAAGGTGGCTTGGACATGAGAAGGTCCCTGGCGCTGGGCGCGGCGGTGCTCCTGGCGGTGAGCGCGTGCTCGGTCGGCTCGAACACCGGCGGCGGCGACGCGGAGATCACCTTCCTGACGTTCGAAACCCCGAACCTCACGCCGGCCTACTGGGACGCGGCGATCAAGCGCGTCACGGACAAGAACCCGGGCATCAAGGTCAAGAAGCTCGTCGCGCCGACCGCCGACGGGCGGACGCCGTACGCGAAGCAGCTGCTGCAGTCGGGCCAGTTCCCGGACGTGATGATCGCCGTCGACTCGGCCGGCTTCGCCGAAGCGGGCAACCTCTACGCGTGGACGCCCGAGGAGCTGAAGGACTTCCAGTTCCCGCAGGCCAACCCGGTGAACGGCAAGTACTACCAGCTGCCGGCGAACACCCAGACCATCCCGCCGATCTACTACAACAAGAAGATGTTCGCCGACGCGGGCATCGCGGCGCCGCCGAAGACGTGGGACGAGCTCGTCGCCGACGCCGGCAAGCTCAAGGAGAAGGGCTTCTCGCCGTTCACCATCGGCGGCGGCAAGGACGGCTTCCCGTCGTCGATGATCCTGTCCGGTCTGGTCAGCACCGAGGTCTACAACACGATGCCGGACTGGCTCGCCCAGCGGCGTCAGGACAAGGTGAAGTTCGCCGATCCCGCGTTCCAGCACGCGTTCGCGAAGCTCGCCGACCTCGCGGCCAAGGGGTACGTGGACAAGACGAGCGTGTCACGCGACTACGCGGCGACCGAGCAGGCGTTCCTGGACGGCCAGAGCGCGATGTACCCGATGGGCAACTGGTTCGCCGCCAACGCCGACTCGAAGAAGCACGACTTCGAGGTGGGGGTCTTCAACTTCCCCTCCGAGGACGGCAAGCTCGTCGTCCCGGCGTACACCGGCGGCGGGATGATCGTCAACGCCAAGGCCGCGAACCTCGACGCCGCCCGCAAGTTCGCGCTGGGGTTCCAGCTCGACAAGGACCAGCTGGACGCCTCGGTGAAGGCCGACGGCCTGTTCCCGGCGGTCAAGGGCTACACGCCGCCGCCCGGCGTCGGGCCGACGTTCAAGGCCGGCTACGACCTGTACGCGCAGGCGGTGCAGCAGAACGCCGTGGTGCACGCGTTCCGCTGGGAGACCGCCGACGACGGATTGCTGCCCGGGATGAAGGACAAGGTCGACCAGGCCGCCCAGGACGTCATCACCGGCCGCAAGCCGGTGGCCGACGCGTGCGCGTTCCTGGACACCGAGTGGGCGAAGGCGGGCTGACGTCCTTGACCGCCGTCATTTCCCGCCCGTCCCCGCCCTCGGCCGCGGCCCGGCCCCGCCGCCGGCGCCGCCCGGTCCTGCCGCGGCTGGCGCACTTCGCGTCGTTCGGCGCGCCGGGTGTGCTCGTGTACTTGTGTTTTGTGATGGCGCCGATCCTGATCAGCTTCGGCTACAGCCTGACGAACTACAACCCGTTCAACCCCCCGGTGAAGTTCGTCGGTTTCGACAATTACCGCTTGTTGTTCACCGATTCGCAGTTCCTCACGGCGCTTCAGGTGACCACGATCCTGACGCTGGTCGTGGTGATCGTGCCCAACGTGCTGGGGTTGGGCGTGGCACTGCTGCTGGACCGGAAGGGCTGGCTGTACAACGCTTTGCGCAGCGTGTTCTTCACGCCGGTGATTCTCAGTTCGGTGGTGGTGTCGATCGTCTGGTCCCGCTTGCTCGACGACCGCGGCCCGCTGAATTCCCTGCTGCGCGCGCTGGGTGTCGCGCACCCGCCGGGCTGGCTGTCCGACCCGGACGTGGCCCTGTATTCGGTGGCGTCGATCGTGTGCTGGCAGATGCTCGGGTTCTGCGTCGTGGTGTATCTGGCGGGTCTCCAGGGCGTGCCGGCGGAACTGCTGGAGGCGGCGGAGATCGACGGCGCGGGGCCGGTACGCCGCTTCCGCGCGGTCACCTGGCCGCTGTTGGCCCCGTCGTTGACGATCAACACGGTGGTGCTGTTGATTTCGGCGTTCAAGACGTACGACTACGTCAAGGTGATCACCAACGGCGGCCCGGGTTCCGGCGCCACGGCAACGATCGCCTTCGACGTCCTGCAGACGGGTTTCGATTCGAACCACGTCGGTTACGCGTCCGCGATGGCCGTGCTGATGCTGGTGATCGTGGCCCTGGTGACGACGGTGGTGCTGAACTTCCTGCGCCGCCGGGAGGTGGACCTGTGACCCGCTCGTTGGTGCGTCCCACGGTGGCCTTGCTCGTCAGCGTGGTGTTCTTCATCCCGTTGTACTTGGTGCTGGCGAACGTGTTCAAGCAGGGCGACCTGATCGCCAAGGAGCCGGCATCCCTGCCGGCCCCGCCGACGCTGTCGAACATCCACGCGGTCCTGACCCGCCCGGACGGCCTCTTCTGGGTCAGCTTGACGAACAGCATCTTGGTGACGATGCTGTCGATCCTGGTCCTGACGGTGCTGTCGGCCATGCTCGGCCACTACCTGGCCCGCTCGGCCAAGCGCTGGACAAAGGTCCTGACGCTGGTTTTGCTGGCCGGCTTGATGATCCCGCCCCAGGTGATCCTGATCCCGATCACCGACGTCCTGCGCGTGACCCACCTGATGGCGACCCTGCAGGGCTTGATCCTGTTCAACGTCGGGTACTACGTGCCCTTCGGGGTGTTCGTGTTCACGGGTTTCATCCGCGGCGTCCCGGTGGAACTGGAGGAGGCGGCCCGCCTCGACGGAGCAAGTCGAATGCAGGTGTTCTGGCGGGTGGTATTCCCGCTGCTACGCCCGGCCACGGCTTCGGTGTTGATCTTCCTGGGCGTCTGGATCTGGAACGACTTCATCGACCCGCTGATCATCCTCGGCCCCAGCCAGGGCACCACGATCACGACGGGCATCTACCGCTCGATCGGCCAGTACCAGGCGGACCTGGGGAGCGTGTTCGCCCTGATGTTCCTGGCGACGCTGCCGGTGCTGTTTTTTTACCTGACGTTGCAGAAACAGTTCGTCAAGGGCCTGACCGGCGGGGCAACGAAGGGGTGAGCACCGCTCTCGCACGAGAGCACCGCTCACATCCAAGGTGTGACGCCTGCTCACATCCGAGAGCACCGCTCTCGGATGTGAGCGCAGCTCACCATCAAGAGCACCGATCGCCAATGAGGGCCCGGCTCGCACCCCACATCGCACCGCACCGCACCGAGGTCGCGACAACACCGCTCACCAATGAGAGCACCGCTCACTCACAAACGCGGGCACAGCTCCGGTTCGAGAACACTGCTCTCGATCCGGCAACGACGGCGCCCTCATTCGAGAGCAGTGCTCTCATTCGAGAGCGGTGCCCACCTTGAAGAGCGATGCTCACCTTAAAGAGCGGTGATCGCCTTGAAGAAAGGAGCGGTTCCCACGGTTGAGAGCGGGGCGTCAACCATCTCCGCAGCAGCCCGATCAGGAGGCGGCGACCCGAAACCATCTCACGCCACACTCGAGTTCGAGGGCGCTGACGACACGCAACAAGAGCACTGCTCACGTTCGAGAGCACTGCTCACGTTCGAGAGCACCGCTCACAGGTAAGGGCAAAGCGTGCTCACGTTCAAGAGCACCGCTCACACACAACGTAAGAGCACCGCTCAGATTCGAGAGCACTGCTCACGCAACGGCAGGCGCCCTCATCTATAAGAGAGCACTGCTCACACGTGAGAGCAGTGCTCACGCCCAGCGCCGAAGCGGCGCTCCGAAACGAGAGCACCGCTCACTACCGCAACCAGAGCACCGCTCCGAAGCGAGGGCACTGCTCTCAAACGAGAGCACCAGCAGCGCCGCAGATTACTGCTCGCCGACCTTGCCCTCGTCGACCACCAGGCGGCGCGTCACGTGTACCGCGTCGAGCATGCGGCGGTCGTGTGTCACCAGGAGCAGCGTTCCCGGGTACTTGTCCAGCGCCGCCTCGAGTTGCTCGATGGCGGGGAGGTCGAGGTGGTTGGTTGGCTCGTCCAGGACCAGGAGGTTCACCCCGCGGGCCTGCAACAACGCCAGCGCGGCCCGTGTCCGTTCGCCCGGCGAAAGCGTTGCGGCGGATCGAAGCACGTGCGCGGCCTTGAGGCCGTACTTGGCCAGCAGCGTCCGGACCTCGGCGTCGGCGAACTCGGGCACCTCCCGGGCGAACGCCGAAGCCAGCGGCACATCGCCCAGGAACAACCGCCGGGCCTGGTCGACCTCGCCGACCACCACACCCGGACCCAGGGACGCGGCGCCTTCGGACAACGCCACCCGGCCCAGCATTGCCGCCAGGAGCGTGGACTTGCCGGATCCGTTCGCGCCCGTGATGGCGACCTTGTCCGCCCAGTCGATCTGCAGGTCGACCGGGCCGAGGGTGAATCCGCCGCGCTGGACCACCGCGCCCCGCAGCGTTGCGACCACCGCTCCCGCCCGCGGGGCCGCGGCGATCTCCATCCGCAACTCCCACTCCTTGCGCGGCTCCTCGACGACCTCCAGCCGCTCGATCATGCGGTCGGTCTGCCGCGCCTTCGACGCCTGCTTCTCCGTGGCCTCGGTGCGGAACTTGCGCGCCGCCTTGTCGTTGTCGGGCTGCTTCCGGCGGGCGTTCTTCACGCCCTTCTCCATCCACGCCCGCTGCATCCGCCCGCGCGCCTCCAAGGACGCCTTCGTGTCGGCGTACTCCTCGTACTCCTCACGCGCGTGCCGGCGCGCGACCTCGCGCTCCTCCAGATACGCCTCGTACCCGCCGCCGTAGACGTTCACCTGCTGCTGGGCCAGGTCCAGCTCGACGACGCGGTCGACCGTGCGGGCCAGGAACTCGCGGTCGTGGCTCACCAGCACCGTCGCCGCCCGGAGGCCGGACACGAACTGCTCCAGGCGGGCCAGGCCGTCGAGGTCGAGGTCGTTCGTCGGCTCGTCGAGCAGGAAGACGTCGTAGCGGCTGAGCAGCAGCGACGCCAGCCCCGCCCGGGCCGCCTGGCCGCCCGACAGGGACGTCATCGGCTGGTCCAGGTCCACGGCCAGGCCGAGGTCGGCGGCCACTTCGGCCGCCCGGTCGTCGAGGTCGGCGCCGCCGAGAGCCAGCCAGCGGTCCAGCGCCGCCGCGTACAGGTCGTCCGCGCCCGCCGCGCTGTCGGTGAGGGCCGACGTCGCCGCGTCGAGGTCCTCTTGGGCCGCCGAGACGCCGGTGCGGCGCGCCAGGAAGGCCCGCACCGACTCGCCTTCGCGCCGTTCCGGCTCCTGCGGCAGGTGGCCGACCGTCGCGGTCGGCGGGTTCAGGCGGACTTCACCGCTGTCCGGCTTCGCGAGGCCGGCGAGGGTCCGCAGGAGCGTCGACTTGCCGGCGCCGTTGACCCCGACCAGGCCGACGACGTCGCCGGGGGCCACCACGAGATCGAGGCCGGAAAAGAGGATGCGGTCACCGTGGCCCGCGGCCAGGTCCTTCGCGACGAGAGTTGCGCTCATGAGGTAGCCGAGTCTACGACCTCGTGGTGAACTGTCAGATCAAGGTCAAAACCACCGACAGTGTGTGTCCCGTGGCGCTTTGATCACTCACTGTGGGTACCCTGTTCGGTTGTCAGTCCCCCAGCGCAGTGAGGTCGGTGAACAGCATGGGCGAGCCCGCTCCCCCGGTCACCCTCGGCCGCAGGCCGAAGCCGAGGGAAGGCCGTCCGTCCGCGCCCCGGCCCACGGTGAGCCGGCGGCGCGAGGTCAGTCACGCCAGCGCGCGGTCGCTGCTGATGACCGTCCTCGGCGAGTACGCGCTGCCGCGCGACAAGCCGGTCTGGACGTCGATGCTCGTCGAGGTCCTGGGCATCCTTGACATCGAGGAGAAGTCGGCGCGGCAGGCGCTGGCCCGCTCCGCCGCCGAGGGCTGGGTGGTCTCCGAGCGCGTCGGGCGCCGCGTGCGCTGGTCGCTGACGCCGCCGGGCCGCCGTCTGCTGACCGAGGGCGCCGACCGGATCTACGCGTTCGGCCGCGAGGAACGCCCCTGGAACAGCCAGTGGCTGATGCTGATCGTCTCCGTCCCGGAGGCCAAGCGCGACCTGCGGCACCGGCTGCGCACGCGGCTGACCTGGGCGGGCTTCGGCTCGCCGGTCGCCGGCGTGTGGGTCAGCCCGGACCTGACCCGCCAGCGGGAGGCCCAGCAGATCGTCAACGACCTCGGCCTCGACGCGCAGGCGATGTCGTTCACCGCCGCGTACGGCGAGGTCGGCGAGCAGGAGTCGATGGTCGCCCGTTCCTGGGACCTGACCGAGCTGAAGGACCGCTACGAGGACTTCATCGACCGCTTCACCGGCCTCCACCCGACCGGCGGCCGCGCGGTGCTGCGCGCGCAGACCGAGCTCGTCCACGAGTGGCGGCGGTTCCCCTTCCTCGACCCGCAGCTGCCGGCCGAGCTGCTGCCGGCGAAGTGGAGCGGGACGAAAGCGGCGGAACTGTTCCATCACAAACACGTCGACTGGCGTCCCGAGGCCCAGCAGTATTGGGACGACATCGTCGAAGCCGAAGAAGCAGGGTGAACATGACTCAGCAGGTCCGCCTCGATCGTGACGGCGGGCTCGCCGTCCTGACCGTCGACGCTCCGCCGTTGAACCTCTACACGGCTTCGCTGCAGTCCGAACTCTCCTCGATGATCGGCGAGCTGGAGGCCGCGCCCGCGCGGGCCCTGCTGATCCGCGCCGAAGGCAAGATCGTCAGCGGCGGGGTCGACGTCTCGCTGTTCGACGCCCAGGGCTCGCCCGCCGAGGCGAAGGTCCTCTTCGACGAGATGCTCGCGGTGCCGGACCGGATCGCGGCGCTGCCGTTCCCGACCGTCTTCGCCGCGCACGGCCTGTGCCTGACCTGGGCGTTCGAGGTGGCCGTGGCCTGCGACATCGTCCTCGCCGCCGATCGCGCGAAGTTCGGGCTGGTCGAGAAGGTCGTCGGCCTGACGCCGACCATGGGCGGCACCCAGCGGCTCGCCGCGCGGGCCGGGGTCGGGCGCGCCAAGGAGTTCGTGATGACCGGTGACACCTACGACGCCGCGACGCTGGAGCGTTGGAACGTCGTCAACCGCGTCCTGCCGAGCGAGGGCTTCGACGACGCGGCGCGGGCGTTCGCCCGGCGGCTGGCCGACGGACCGACGCGCGCCCACGCAGCGACCAAGCGCGTCCTCGACCACTTCGCCGCCGGCGGTGTCCCCGAGGCGAACGCGCACATCACCACGATCGCGGCCGAACTGTTCGAGACCGAGGACCTCCGCAACGCCGTGAAGTCGTTCCTCGCCGACGGACCGGGGAAAGCGACCTTCTCCGGGCGTTAACCGTCCGTTCGGACAGCGGTTGCCGCCGTTCGGGCGTGCGCGGTTCCCCTTGCACCGGGTTACATTCGATGTGGTCTAGACCACGTCGTCCCCGCCTCGTGCCGCTTGGAGAACCGCCATGAGACGCACTCCCGCACGACTACGCTCCGCACTCGCCGCCTTGCTCATCGCGCTCGGCGGCACCGCGGCGCTCGCGCCACCCGCCGCCGCAGCCGGTTCGCTCACCGCCACCCTGGCGATGAGCGGCACCACCGGCACGTACACCGTCGCGAACACCGGTACCGCGTCGGTGAGCAACTGGGCGATCACCTTCACGCTGCCCGCCGGGATCACCGCCTCGACCGGCGAAAACGGCACGGTGACCCAGAACGGCACCCAGGTCACGCTGACGCCGGCGTACTACATCGCCACGCTGGCGCCGGGCCGCAACACCTACCCGTACAGCCCGACGTTCCGGCTCAGTGCCGCCGCAACGCCCACGCAGTGCCGCGTCGACAACGCCAACTGCGACGGTTCACCGGACACCCCGCCGGGCGCGCCGGCGAACCTGCGGCTGGTCGCGAAGACGACCAAAACCGTCGCGCTGGCGTGGAACGCTTCCGCGGCCGGCTCCCTCCCGGTGACCGGGTACGACGTCTACCAGGGGGCCTCCCTGGCCGCGTCGGTGACCGGGACGAGCGCCACGATCTCCGGGCTCACCCCGGGCACCGCGTATTCGTTCACGGTGAAAGCCAAGGACGCCAAGGGGAACACGTCCCCGGCGAGCGCTCCGCTGGCCGTGACGACGAACAACCCGGCCGACGACACGCAAGCGCCGTCCACGCCGAGCGGGGTGCGCTCGACGGCCGCCGACTCCGGAAGCATCTCCCTGGCCTGGACGGCGTCGACGGACAACACCGGCGTGGTCAGCTACGACGTCTACCGCGGTTCTGCGTTGGCCACGACGGTGACCACCACGGCGGCCGTCGTGACCGGGCTGGCACCGTCCACTTCGTACACGTTCACCGTCCGCGCTCGCGACGGCTACGACAACGTGTCGGCGCCGAGTGCCGCGGTGACCGCCCGGACCGGCGACATCGTCTCGGGTTATGCGAAGGTCGGGTACTTCGTGCAGTGGGGCATCTACGGGCGCCAGTACTTCGTGAAGAACCTGGAAACTTCGGGCGCGGCTTCGAAGCTGACGCACCTGCTGTACGCGTTCGAGAACATCGATCCGGTGAACCTGACCTGCCTGTCCGGGGTCACGAAGGGCACGACGGCCAATCCGCAGGACCCCAACCAGGGTGACGGCGCCGGTGACGCCGAGGCCGACTACTCGCGGCCGTTCGCGGCGGCGCAGTCCGTCGACGGCGTGGCCGACACCGGCTGGGAGTCGCTGCGCGGCAACTTCAACCAGCTCAAGAAGCTCAAGGCGAAGCACCCGAACCTGAAGGTGCTGGTTTCGCTCGGCGGCTGGACGTATTCGAAGTACTTCTCGGACGTCGCGGCCACCGACGCGTCGCGCAAGAAGTTCGTCTCGTCCTGTGTGGACACCTGGCTCAAGGGCAACATCGCGCCCTACGGCGGCGCGGGCGGGCCGGGCACCGCGGCGGGCATCTTCGACGGCATCGACGTCGACTGGGAATGGCCCGGCAGCGCCGACGGTCACCCCGGGAACCACTGGAGCCCGAACGACAAAGCGAATCTGACCGCGTTGCTGGCGGAATTCCGCACGCAGATGGACGCCTACGGCGCGACCACCGGCAAGCGGTACCAGCTGCACGCGTTCACGCCGGCCGACCCGGCGAAGGTCGCTTCGGGCTGGGACGTTTCCAAGATCTTCAATTACCTGGATGTCGCGAACGTGCAGGGTTACGACTTCCACGGGTCGGGCAGCGACAATTCGTGGGAGCCGAACCGCACCGGCCACCAGGGCAACCTGTACGCCGACGCGGACGACCCGTACAACTTCCACTTCAGTGCGGAAAGCGCGATCAATGCGTACACGAACGCGGGGGTCGATCCGCGGCGGCTGACGCTCGGCCTGGCCTTCTACGGCCGCGGCTGGCAGGGCGTCGCCGACGGCGGCAAGAGCGGCGAGTGGCAGTCCGCGACCGGCGCGGCGCCGGGCCAGTTCGCCGAGGAAGCGGGCACCCGCGGGTACGCAAACCTGGTGGCGAGCGTGCCGGGCTGCACGGTCCACCACGACACGGCCGCCGTCGCGACGTCGTGCTACACGGGCAACGGCGGGCAGTGGTGGACGTTCGACGACGCCTGGTCGATCGGGCTGAAGACGACGTGGCTCAAGTCGCGCGGGCTGCTCGGCGTGATGGCGTGGGAGATGTCGGGCGACACCGGCGCGTTGCTGAACGCGGTGAGCGCCGGGCTCGGCTGAGGTTCCGTTCAGCCCGCTGAACACTCCTGTTCAGCGGGCTGAACACTTTCTTTGGGACACAAAGAAAAGCTTGACCCGCGGTGGTCTGGACCATGACACTGAGCCGGCGCGCGCCCCCAAGACACCGTCGTCTCGAGGAGAGCCATGTCCCGCTTTCGCAAGGTCCTCGCGCTGGTCCCCCTGCTCCTGGGGGTGCTGGCCACCCCGGCTCCGGCCGCCCCGGCGGCGTTCACCCATCCGGGCGTGCTGGTGAGCCGTCCGCAGCTGGACTTCGTCAAGGCCAAGGTGAACGCCGGCGCCCAGCCGTGGAAGGCGGCGTACGACCAGGCTCGGGCCAGCTCGTACGCCTCGCTCTCGCGGACTCCGAAACCGCGCGCGGTGGTCGAATGCGGTTCGTATTCCAACCCGAACTACGGCTGCACGGACGAACGCGAAGACGCGATCGCGGCGTACACGGACGCGCTGATCTGGTACATCACGGGCGACGCGCGGTACGCGCAGAAGTCGATCGCGCTGATGGACGCGTGGTCGGCGGTGATCACGAGCCACACGAACAGCAACGCCCCGCTGCAGACGGGCTGGGCGGGCTCGTCGTGGCCGCGCGCGGCGGAGATCATCAAGTACACGTATTCGAGCTGGCCGAATGCGGGCCGGTTCGCGACGATGCTGCGCAACGTGTACCTGAACAAGGTGATCAACGGCAGCAACAGTAACGGGAACTGGGAACTGTCCATGATGGAGGCCGCGGTCGGCATCTCGGTGTTCCTGGAGGACAAGGCGAGTTACGACAAGGCGGTGACCCGCTACCGCAACCGCGTCGCGGCTTACGTGTATTTGTCGTCCGACGGCGCGCTCCCGAAGACCGTCCCGGGCAGCGGGCTGTCTTCGCGCGACCAGATCGTCGGCTACTGGCAGGGCCAGTCGACGTTCGTGGACGGCCTGACCCAGGAAACCTGCCGCGATTTCACCCACACGGGCTACGGAATAGCGGCGATCGCGGACGTGGCGGAAACGCTCCGCATCCAGGGCGAGGACGTCTACCCGACGGAGATCGGCACGCGCCTGCGCCAGGCCCTGGGCTTCCAGGCGAAGTACCAGCTCGGCGCGGCGGTGCCGTCCTGGTTGTGCTCGGGACACCTGAACCTCGGCCTCGGCCCGGTGACGGAGGTGGGCTTCAACGCGCTGAACACGCGCTTGGGCATCGCGATGACGAACACGCAGACGCTGACCGAGTGCCAGCGCCCGGCGGGCTCGAACGGCCTGTTCGTGGCGTGGCAGACCCTGACCCACGCCGCCAACCCGGCCTGACCCGGTCGCCCTGACCTGTTTCCCCAGGTCAGGGCGACTACCGACCCTGCTTGCGGGGCCGTTCGGAGGGCACGCTAGAGTACTTCTCACGCACTCAGGGAGTGCGAGTCCGGGCTGTGGCGCAGTTTGGTAGCGCACTTGACTGGGGGTCAAGGGGTCGCAGGTTCAAATCCTGTCAGCCCGACGGACACACTTGCAGGGCCCGTGAGCGGCACCACCGCCGCTCACGGGCCCTTTGTGTTGTCGCCCGCCCGGTTACCGGATCCGGTCCCGAGTTGACATTCATCCGTTTTGCCTGTTTGCATGAATTACCCTTTTCGACGATCATCAGGCGTGGTAGGCCCACCCGCCGTACCGGGTCGGTGACGGATCGCACTGGTGGAAAATCACTATTCCTTCTTTGGGGTTACCCGCTCCCGCTTTGAAGAATTTCGCATTTCCGGAGATGTCCGCCCACTCGCCGACGGGCAGAGTATCGCTGCGGGGAGTGGCGCCGGAATCGGTGCCGGAAACAAACAATGAGCTCCGAGGAGCGGGTGATGTTGAACCGAAGACGACTGCTGGGGTGGGCGACGGCCGGGGGCGTGGTGGGCGGGGCGGCGCTGCTGCCTTCCGTGCTGACCCGGGAACCTTCGCCCGGCGGGGCGGACCACACCGGGCACGCCCCGGCCGACGGTGCCGCGGCCGGCGGGGGCCGTCCGGCGGCGGGGCTGGGGGCTTTGTTCTCGCAACGCTTGCCGATACCGCAGCAGCTGACGCCGGTGCGCCGCCGCGACGGCGTCGACGTCTACAAGATCCCGATCAAGACGGCCCAGCACGCGTTCCAGCCCGGCAAGCCGACGACGGTGCGCTCGTTCGGCGGCCTGTTCGTCGGGCCCACCATCCGCGCCAAGACCGGCACGCCGGTGGAGGTGACCTTCACCAACCAGCTGGACGTGCCGTCCAATGTCCACCTGCACGGCGGGCACAACGCCCATGCCGACGACGGCTACCCGATGGACGTGCTCAACCCCGGGCAGAGCCGCACCTACCACTACCCGAACCGCCAGCAGGGCGCGACGCTCTGGTACCACGACCACGCCCACCACCTCGAGGCCGAGAACGTCTACCGGGGACTGCACGGCCTCTACATCATCGACGACGACGCGGAACGCGGCCTGAACCTGCCTTCGGGGCAGTACGACGTGCCGCTCATGATTCGCGACATCCAGCTCGACGCCAACGGCGCCATGGTCTACCCGAACTTCCCGCCGGACCGCACCACCACCCTCGTCAACGGCGTCGAGACCCCCTACTTCCAGGTCGCGGCCCGCAAGTACCGGTTCCGGCTGCTCAACAGCGCCAACGATCGGCAGTTCCGGCTCACCCTGGGCGGCCTCCAGATGACGCAGATCGGCTCCGACGGCGGGTTGCTGCCGGCGCCGGTGCAGCGGTCGGAGATCCTGCTCGGGTCCGCGGAACGCGCGGACATCGTGGTCGACTTCTCGCGCGTGCCCCTGGGTTCGCACCTGGTGCTCCAGGACATCTACGGCCCGGTGATGCGGTTCGACGTGACGCGCCTCGCGGTCGACACCAGCCGCGTGCCCGCCGTCCTGCGGCCGCTGCCCGCGCTGGCCCCGGCGACCGTCCAGCGGGAAATCACCCTGCGGTTCGACGACACGGGCACCGTCGGTCTGGTCAACGACCAGGCCTACGACCCCAACCGGGTGGACCTGAAGGTCAAGCGCGGCGCGACCGAGATCTGGACCGTCCGCAACACCGACACCGTCCGGGGTATACCCCACTCGTTCCACCTTCACCTCGAGCAGTTCCGCGTGCTCGACCGCAACGGCGGGCCGCCGGCACCAGACGACGCGGGCCGCAAGGACACGGTGAACCTCGATCCGGGCGAGTGGATCCGGGTGCAGACCACCTTCACCGACTACGTCGGCCGGTACGTCTACCACTGCCACTTCCTGGAACACTCGAGCATCGGCATGATGGCGGAAATGGAGATCGTTCCCTGACGGACGGTGCCGCGGAGCGGGCGGCGGGTCCGCCCCGCGGTGCACGTTTGCCCACCCGCAGGTGGGGTAGTCATCCTTTTTGGGCTTGTCCTGGCCGGCGCGGATGACGGAGGTGGGAGCTGGTGGCGGAGGTGCACCTCGAATCGGCGTTCCAGGCCGGGTGCACGGTGGTGACCGCCACCGGGGCGCTCACCCCGGCGAGCGCGTCCGGGCTGCGCGACGGCGTGCTCAAGGTCGCCACGGACGCCCCCGGCTGCGTGATCGCCGACATCCGCGGCCTCGCCGTCGAGCACGACCGCCTCTTCAGCCTGTTCTCGGTGATCGCCACGCGGATCGGTGACTGGCCGGGCGTGTCGTTCGCGGTGGTGACCGACCGGGCCGACCACCTCGCCGGCCTGCATGCCCGCTCGATCGACGAGTTCGTCGCCGTGCACCCGGACGTGGCCGGCGCCGAGCGGGCGGGCGACCGGGCTCCCCGCCAGCGGGCCGTGCGGGAATTCCCGCCGTCGACGTTCGCCTCGACCATGGCGCGGCGGTTCGTCAACGAGGTCTGCACCCGGTGGACGGTGCCGGAGTTCGCCGGCGACGCCCAGATCGTCGCGACCGAACTGGTCGAGAACACCGTCGTGCACACGGCATCGGCGGCCCGGCTGCGGCTGGAGCTGCGCCGCGAGCTGTTCCGGGTGGCCGTCGCCGACGACGACCCGCGGCCGGCGGTGCTGCACGAACGTTCGACGCTGACCGAACCCGGCCTGGGGCTGCAGGTGGTCGCGCAGACGGCGAGACGCTGGGGCTGCAGCCGCTCCTGGCTGGGCGGCAAGGTCGTCTGGGCGGTCCTGGACCGGCGGCCCCGGGCCCGGAAACCGGTTCCGTGGAGGGCGGGATCATGAGCGGTGCCATCGAAGTCGTGCCGGTGACCGCCGAGCAGGCCTTCGTGCTGCGGCTGACCGGGACGCTGAACTCGGGCACGGCGGAGGTCGCGTCGGGCAAACTGACCGACGCCACCGTGGTGCTGCCCCCGCCGTCGCTGATCGTGCTGGACCTGCGGGACCTGGAACTGCTGTCGGCCGCCGGCGCGCGGGTCCTCGTGTCCTTCGCCCTCGAGCGGGCCGGCCACGGCGTCCGGACCGCGGTGCTGCTCGACCCGGCCAGTGTGAACGCCCGCATCCTGCGCACCGCGGCGCCGGCGGACGCGCTGCCCCTGCACACGAGCGTGGACGAGGCGATCACCGCGGCGCTTCCCGAGCACCCCGAGGTCGAGCGGCTCGGCGACCAGCTCGCCGCGCTGACCCGCGTCCTGCTGGACGCCCGGAGCGTCGGCCAGGCGCTGTCCCAGGTCGTGGCGGCCACCACCGTGGTCGTCCCGCACGCACGGCTGGTCAGCATCACCCTGCGTGACCCGGGTGGGCGGTTCTTCACCCCGATCGAGGCGCCCGAAGTCGCCATCGACCTCGATGACGTGCAGTACCGCAGCGGGGAGGGCCCGTGCCTCGACGCGGCCACCCCGGACGGCCCCGCCTTCGCGCTCGAACAGGACCTGGCCCGCACGACGTCGTGGCCGCAGTTCGCGGCGGTGGCCACCGCACACGGCCTCGGCGCGGTGCTCTCGACCGCGCTCCTGCCTCCGTCCGGCCCGGCCGCCGTGAGCGGCGCGCTCAACATCTACGCCCACCGCGGGGGCATCACCGACGCCGACCGCCACCGTGCCCTGCTGCTGGCCACGCACGCTTCCCTGGCCTTGCAGCACGCGCGCAGCATCGAGGTCGCCGAACTGGAACGGGCCAGCCTGCGGCAGGCCATCGCCTCCCGGGACGTCATCGGGCAGGCGAAGGGCATCCTGATGGCCCGGCAGGGCCTCGACGCCGACGCGGCGTTCGACCTGCTGCGGCGCACCTCGCAGCAGCTCAACGTCAAGCTGGCCGACATCGCGGCCGGCCTGGTCGGCAACCATTCCGCGCTGTCGGCCGAAGACCGGCGCCCTTGACGATCGGCCGGCGCGGGAAACTCGCGCGCCCGGTGACGGCCATGGTGCTCACCGGGAGAACGGAGCCGAGAGGTCGGCGGCCGGAAGATCACGCCGCCGCCGCATTCGTCGGTGATTCCCGGCGAGCGCGACCGGTGTCACGTCCGCGCTCCTTCCGCCGGGACCGGGGCATCCAACAGGTACCGCGCCAGCTCGGCGACGGTCGGCCGGTCGAAGACGACCGTGGCCGGCAAGTCCAGGCCCGACAATTCCGTGAGGCGGGTGCGCAGCTCGATCACGGTGAGCGAATCGAACCCGAGCTCCGGGAACGGGCGGTCGTCGGCGATCACGGCGGCGTCCGGGTGGCCCAGGACCGCCGCGACCTCCGCGCGCAGCAGGTCGCGCAACTCCGGCTCGGCCGGGTTCACCGGCCAGCTCGACCGCACCGGCGCCGAGCGGGCGGCCGCTCCGCCGGTGAGCGGGGCCAGCGGCGCCGACGGGTCGAAGCGGACCGGGACCAGCACGGGTTCGGGCGAGCCGAGGGCCGCGTCGAACAGGGCCAGGCCCTGCTCGGCGGTCAATCCTTCGACGCCGGACGCCTGGATGCGCCGCCGGGCCGTGGCCGAGATGCGGTCGCCGAGGCCGGTGCCCAGTTCCCACAGCCCCCACGCCAGGGACAACGCCGGGCGCCCGGCCACGTGCCGGCGGCAGGCCAGGGCGTCCAGCATCCGGTTCGCCGCCGCGTAGTTGGCCTGGCCCGCCTTGCCGAACACGCCGGCGACCGAGGAGAACAGGACGAACGCCGTCAGCGGCAGGTCGCGGGTCACCTCGTCGAGGACCAGGGCCGCGTCCGCCTTGGGGCGCAGCACGACGTCGAGGCGCTCCGGGGTCTGGGCCGCCAGGACCCCGTCGTCGACCACGGCCGCGCTGTGCACCACCGCCGTCAACGGCGGCTCGCAGCCGACGACCAGGCCGGCCACGGTCGCGCGGTCCGCGACGTCGGCCGCGACGATCCGGACCTGCGCGCCGAGGTCCCGCAGGGACGCGAGCAGTTCCGAGGCGCCGGGCGCCTCCGGCCCGCGACGGCTCACCAGCAGGAGGTGCCGGACGTCGTGCGCGACCACCAGGTGCCGGGCCAGCAGCGCGCCGAGCGCGCCCGTCCCGCCGGTGATCAGCACCGTCCCGGCCGGGTCGATCGGCCGCGCCGGGGCCGGGGCGGCGCGGGTGATGCGCAGGACGTGCGGCACGCCGTCGCGGAGGGCGATCTGCGGTTCCGCGCTGCCGCCCACGAGGTCGGCCACCCGCGTCACCGGGAACCCCGGCTCGAGGTCGACCAGGCCGATCCGGCCCGGGTGTTCCGCCGCGGCCGCGCAGCCCAGTCCCCAGGCCGCCGCGGCGGCCGGGTCGGGATCGGGACCGGTCGCGTTGCGGGTGACCAGCAGCAACCGGTCGCCGCTGCCCTGCCAGTCGTGGAGCACCGACAGGGCGTGTCCGGCCGCCGCCCGCACGTCACCCGGTGTCCCGGCGATTTCGACGGTCCGGACCGGTTCCGTCGCCGCCGCCGGCGGGATCGGAATCCACTGTGGACGGTAGAGCATCGTGTCGGGGGCCGCCATCGGCCGGGTCGTCAGCGATTCGATCCCGGCCGCCGGGTTCCCGGCTTCGTCGTACAGCGTGACCCGGACGGAGCCGGCGCCGAGACGGACGCCGTGCACCCGAGCCCGGCGAACGCCCGGCGCGTAGACCTCGACACCGTTCCAGAGGAACGGCACCCGCTGCTCGGCCGCCGGTCCCTCGGCCAGCGCGGTCGCGTGCACGGCCGCGTCCAGCAGGACCGGGTGCAGCTCGAACCGGCCCCCGACGCCCGGCGGCACCTCGACCTCGGCGAAGAACTCCGCATCGCGCAGCCACAACCGGTGCACCGCCTGGAAGGCGGGCCCGTAGGCGTGCGCGCGGTAGGCCTCGGCGACGTCGGCTTCCGCGGCTCCGGCCGGTGGCCACGGCCCGCTCCAGGCGGGCGGGAGCGGGCCGCGAGGGCGCAGCTTCCCGCCGGCGTGCTTCCGCCACTGCTTGCCGTCGCGGGCCCGGGCGTAGACGTCGATCCTCGGCTCGTCCACGACGACCTGGACGTGGACGTCCTCGGTGTCCAGGCGCAGCGGGGCTTCGATGGTGAGTTCCTCGACGCCCGCACCGCCGGCGTGCAGGGCCAGCTCGGCGAACACCGTCCCGGGCACCAGCACGGATCCGCCGACGACGTGGTCGGCGAGCCACCGGTGGCGGCGGACGCCGAGCGAGCCGCCGTGCACGACCCGCGGCGAATCGGGCGCCTCCAGCGCCGGGCCGAGCACCGCGTGGTCACCGCTGTCCTGCTCCGGGGACGGCTGGTCCAGCCAGTACCGCGTGCGCTTGAACGGGTAGGTGGGCAGCGGGGTGATCCGCGCGCCCGAGCCGGCGAACACCGCGGGCCAGTCCACGCGGACACCCGCGGTGTGCACCGCGCCCGCCGCGGCCAGCACCCCGGTGCCCGACATCGTCGCCGGCGCCAGCGGCAGGACGTCCGCGGCCAGGCGGCCGAGCGTCGGCGCCGGGCCGATCTCGAGGCCGGCGGCCGGCCCGGGAGCCGCCGCCGTGGCGAGCGCGTCGGCGAACCGCACGGTCGAACGGGCGTGCCGGCGCCAGTGGCCGGGCTCGATCTCCTCGACCGGTTCCCCGGTCACGCACGAGACGAGCGGGAGGGCCGGGCGGCGGTGCGGCAGCCCGGCCGCGACCTCGTGGAACTCCGCCAGCATCGGTTCCAGCAACGGCGAATGGAAGGCGTGGCTGACGCGCAGCGGCGTTCCGCCACCGAAGCGATCGGCCAGCGTCGTCGTCGCGGCTCTTTCCCCGGAGAGCACCACCGAACGCGGGCCGTTGACGGCGGCGATGGCAACGGTGTCGCCCACGAAGGGCGCCACGTCGGCTTCGGTGGCCTCGACGGCGATCATCACCCCGTCGCCGGGCAGCGCGGCCATGAGCCGGCCGCGCGCCGCCACGAGCGTCGCCGCGTCCGCCAGCGACAGCACTCCGGCGACGTGCGCGGCGGTGATCTCCCCGATCGAATGGCCCAGCAGGACATCGGGGCGCAGGCCCCACGATTCGAACAAGCGGTACTGCGCGACGCCGAAGGCGAACAGCGCGGCCTGCGCGTGATCGGTGCGGTCCAGGGCTTCTCCGGTGAAGGCGATGTCGACGTTCAGGGCGTCGCACGCCTCGGCGAAGGCGTCGGCGAACACCGGGAACCGCCCGGCCAGCTCCCGGCCCATCCCGGCCCGCTGCGCACCCTGCCCGCCGAACACGACGGCCAGCCGGGTTCCCGCCCGGACGGTCCGGCCCGGCACGCGCCCGTCGGCGACGGCACGCAAGGCCTCCCGGTTCGCCGCAGGCACCACTACACGGTGGGCAAGGGGGGTCCGCCGGGCGAGGGTGTAGGCGACGTCGACGGTGTCGGGCGCGTCGGCCAGACCAGCCGCGACGAGCCGGAGTGCGTCGGGGTCCGCGGCGCTGAGCAGCCAGGGCGCCGCGGGGAACGGCCGGCGGGCCGGAGAATCCGGCGGCGGTGCCTCCTCGACGATCACGTGCGCGTTGGTGCCGCCGATGCCGAAGGCCGACACCCCCGCCCGGCGCACCCGGTCCGAACGCGGCCACGGCCGGGCCTCCGCCAGCAGCGCCACCCCGCCGGCCGACCAGTCGACGTGCGGGCTCGGCTCGTCCGCGTGCAGCGACGGCGGCAATTCCCCGTGCTGCAACGCCGTCACCATCTTGATCACGCCGGCGATCCCGGCCGCCGCCTGGGTGTGGCCGATGTTCGACTTCACCGAGCCGAGCCGGAGCGGATCCCGGCGCGGGGCACGCCCGTAGGCCGCGATCAGCGCGTCCGCCTCGATCGGGTCGCCCAGCGGCGTTCCCGTCCCGTGCCCTTCGACGGCGTCGACGTCCGCCGCGGTCAGCCCCGCGTCCGCGAGCGCCGCCGCGATCAGCGCCTGCTGGGCCCGGCCGCTGGGCGCGGTCAGGCCGTTCGACGCGCCGTCGGCGTTCACCGCGGTGCCGCGCAGCACGGCCAGCACCGGGTGCCCGTGCCGGCGGGCGTCGGACAGCCGTTCCAGCAGGACCACCCCGGCGCCCTCCGACCACGCCGTGCCGTCCGCTCCGGCCGCGTAGGACCGGCAGCGGCCGTCCGGGGAGAGGCCGCGCTGCCGGCTGAAGGCCAGGAACGTCCGCGGGGTGGCCATCACCGTGGCGCCGCCGGCGAGGGCGAGCGAACACTCCCCCTCGCGCAGCGCTTTCACGGCCAGGTGCAGGGCGACCAGCGAAGACGAGCAGGCCGTGTCGACGGTGAGCGTCGGCCCGGTGAGCCCGAAGGTGTAGGAGATCCGGCCCGAGGCCACCGCGTGCGAAGAGCCGATGCCCAGCCACGCCTCGAGTTCGTGGGCGGTGGTGAACCGGCTCGCGTAGTCCTCGTTCATCACGCCGACGAACACGCCGGTGTCGCTGCCGCGCAGCGCCGGGACGTCGAGACCGGCCCGCTCGAACGCCTCCCACGACGTCTCCAGGAGCACCCGGTGCTGCGGGTCGGTGGCCAGGGCCTCCCGCGGGGAGATGCCGAACATCCCGGGGTCGAAGTCCGCGAACCCGTCGAGGAACCCACCGCGGCGGGTCACCGAGTGGCCGATCCGGTCCGGGTCCGGGTCGTACAACCCGGCCACGTCCCAGCCGCGGTCGGCGGGGAACTCCCCGGTCGCGTCCACCCGGTCCGCCACCAGCCGCCACAGGTCCTCCGGCGAGCGCACCCCGCCGGGGAACCGGCAGCCCATGGCCACGACGGCGATCGGCTCCGCGGACGGCGGCGGGGCCGTCCGCACGGGTTCCTCGGGGCGGGCCGAGCCGAGCCGGGTCAGCTCGGCGATCACCGCGCCCGGCGTGGGGAAGTCGTAGATCAGCGAGTGCGGGACGGGCACGCCGGTCAGCGCGGTGATCCGGTGCCGGAACTGCACGCCCGCGAGGGAGGACAACCCGAGGTCGGTGAACGGCCGGTCCCGCCACCCGCCGCCGCCGTCGTGGCCGCAGAGGGCCGTCAGCTCGGCCCGCACCACCGCGGCGAGATCCGGCTGCTTCAGCGCGTTCCGCTTCGGTTTGCCCGACGCCGTCCGCGGGATCGCTTCGATTTCGAGGTAGGCCACCGGAACCTTGTGCAGCGACAGCCGGCTCAGGCAGAGGCGCCGCAGCTCCTCGGCGTCGAAGCCGCCGGGCCCGGCGACCACGAACGCCACCGGCACCTGCCCGACGACGTCGTCGGGGCGGCCGGTCACCAGGACCTCCCGCACCGACGGCGCTTCCTCGAGCACCGCTTCGATTTCGGTCGGGTGGACGTTCTGGCCGCCGCAGACGATCACGTCGTCGACCCGGCCGGCCAGCACCAGGCGGCCGTCTTCGAACCGGCCGGCGTCGCCGGTGCGGTACCAGCCGTCCTGCAGCGGCGATCCGGTTCGCCCGTGGTAGCCCAGCAGCAGTCCCGGGCCGCGGACGAGCACCTCCCCCGCGTCGATCCGGACGTCCATACCGGGTACTGGGACCAGTCCCGGTACCCCCGGTCGCTCCACCGCGACCTTGCCGCCCGTTTCGGTGCTCCCGTAGCCGTCGACGAGGGGCAGGCCGAACAGGTCCCGGACCGCGGCGCGGGTCGCCGGCGTGCACGGCGCTCCGCCGGTCAGGCACAGCCTCGGCGGGACGACCGGGCCGTCGGCCTCCTGGTGGAGCCGGTGGTACGTGGCCGGTACCCCCGCGAGCACGCAGCCCGGGTACTCGGCGAGCAACTCCGGCGAGCAGCCGTCGGCGAGGCGGGTGTGGGCACCGAGCGCGATCGTCGCGGTGAAGGCGAGCGACAGGGCGTAGGCGTGGTGGAGCGGCAGTGGCCACACCACGGTGTCCGCGGCCTCGATCCCGAAGACGGGGACGTAACAGGCGGCCGTCGACCAGAGCATCGCCCGCTGCGAAAGGAGAACGCCTTTCGGCCGGCCGGTGGTGCCGGAGGTGTAGAGCAGCCAAGCCGGCTCGTCCAGCCCGAGGTCGTCGCGCGGCGGCCCCGCCTCCGCCGGTGGCGGGTCCTCGACGAAGAGCACCCGCAGCCCCAGCCGTTCCGCTGCCGAGGCGTGCCGTGCCTCGGTGATCAGGAGCGTCGCCCCCGAGTCGTCGGCCAGGTGGGCGAGCTCGGCGTCGGTCGACCGCGCGCTCACCGGCACCCCGATCGCCGCCGCCCGCAGCACCGCCAGCAGGGCGACGACGAACTCGACCCGGCTGCCGACGTGGATCAGCACGCGATCGCCCCGGGAAACGCCGAGCCCGGCGGCGAGCTCGGCACTGGCGCGGGCCAGCTCGCCGTGGGTCAGCGTCCGCCGCCCGTCGGAGTAGGCGGGGCGGTCCGCGGGGTGCGCGGACAACGACGTCAGCAGCGGCTGGATGAATTCGGTCCGGATTTCCTCCACCGCTTCGGGTATACCGCAATCACCGCGGCTGTGTCGGCGGGGTGGTGCCGGTCCGTTCGTCGCCGTAGCTCAGCCAGGTCCCGATCGGGGCGCGCTGCCCGACGCCGGGACGGCGGTAGTCGCAGACGCCGTCGGGGAACGCCGTCCGCAGCCGCTGCCGCTCCGCCGCGGTGAAGGAGACCGGGTAGTCGCGGAAGTCCAGGGGCTTCAGCCGGCACTTCAGCACGTCGAGGGCCAGGCTCTCCCCCGCGACCATCCGGGTGTTGGCCGCGACCGGGTACTGCGCGCCGCACCGGCCGCTCGCCGGGTAGGTCAGCTTCTCGGTGATCCGCGACGCGGGTGCCAGGTAGCAGCCGTCGGCGAGGTCGGCCGGGCGGTTCGCCAGCACCTTCTGCCGGCGGCTGCGGTGTGAGCCGTCGGCGTCGATCGCGGTGAGCCAGCGGTCCATGGCGTCGAGTTCGTAGGCGCTGGCGGCCGCCGCTTCGGCCGGGGTGGGGTGGTTTTCGATGATGACCTGGTTGCCCGCGGTGCCGTTGGCGCGCAGAAGCCGTTGCCGCAGCACGTAGGACCACTCGGTGGTGTGGATGTCGTTGCCGAACCCGGCGAAGTCGAGGTCGGTGCGCTGGTCGATGATCGGCGTCTCCCGCAGGCCTTGCGACGCGGAGTTCAGGATGTCCTCGGCGTACACCGTGGCCAGGGCCTTCGGGTCGGCCGCGATCCGTTGCGGCACCGGTGTTCCGGTGAAATCGAGGCCGCCGATGGCCGCGTTGAGGTCCACGAACTGGGCCGCGGTGATCGCGCCGGCCTTCAGCGCGTTCAGGCCGTACTGCACGCCGACGGTGTCCAGCGGGCTGCGCACGAACCCGGTCCGCGGATCCCGTCCGAGCTGGTTGACCAGCTGCTCATTCGAATTGCACTTCACCCCGCGCGGGTTCGTGACCGGATCCCACCGCGCCGCGACCGGGATGGCCGCGTTGCAGCTGCCAGTCGCCGTGGCGCGGCTGGCGAACGTCTTGTCCCAGGACACGCAGGTGTCGTAGCTGCCGAAGCCCGCGACGGCCTGCTTCTCCGCCGCGGTGAACGACGCGCCCGGCCCGGCGAAGTACCGCTCCAGCAGACGGCAGTCCGACACCGGGCCACCGGTGCTCAGCGGGTCCGGGAACGAGACGCCGGGGATGATGCCGTCGACGATCCCGGGGTAGTTCTCCGCGATGTCGTACTGCTGGATCGCCCCGCCCGAGCCGCCCCAGCCGATGGTGTGGGCGATCGGGCCGTAGGTCTCGGCAAAGTGCTCCTTGACCATCATCGCGGCCTCGGCCGAGATGATCGGGCTGCAGTTGTTGTCGAGCACGTTGAGCGTCGAGGACGCGACCGCGTAGCCCCGGGCCAGGAACAGGTCGTTGACCACCCCGCCGGTCGAAGTGCCCTGGTGGTAGCCCGCGTTGCAGCCGCCGCCGAAGGTGTAGACCAGCTTCCCGTTCCAGCCGGCCTCCGGCGCGACGGGCGACGGCGCGCCGTCGTACAGCGCCGCGATCTCGTAGACGGCGCGGTCGATCGTGCCCCGCTCGACGCGGACGACGTACGGCAACACGTGCCCGCCGACCGTGGCCGTCGCGAGGTCCGCGGGCCGGGCCGCCGGGTCCGCGAGCGGCGCGAACGTCCCGGCGGTGGTCCGGTACTGGTAGTTGACCTGGGTCGGCGCGCTGCACAGCGGCTGCTGCGCCGCGGGGAGGCCGAACGCCTGGGTTTCGCAGTAGAACGGGAGCTGCTGCGCGCCGGAGAAGACGGGCCCGGTGCTCGGGTGGTCGGTGACGCGCAGGTTCGCCCGCCGGTCCCGCGTCCGGGCGCTGAGGTCGTTGCCGCCGGCGCGCAGGCCGGTGACCAGGCCGAGCAGGCTGCCGTCCGGCTGGGCGCGGAAGCTCGAGGTGACGTCGTGGCCGTTGAGGCTGACGGTGACCCGCTTGTCCGCCGGGGCCACCTTGACCAGCACCTGTCCCCCGCTGACGAGGGCGGGCCGCGGGTTCGACACGGTCTCGATCGTGAGCTGCCGCCCCGGCGGAGCGGCCACGGCGGTGGCGGCCCCCAGCAGGAGAACGGGCACGGTCAGGGCCGCGACCACGGCGGACGAACGCACAGCACGGTGTGCCACCAGACCCTCCGGTCGTTCGTGGCATCGCGTCGTCGCGACACCGGGCTACTGCCCGGTATAGCACCTGCGGCCCGGCCGGAACAACGGCCGGCGGGGGGGGGGCGGCCCCGCGGGGGCCCCCCCCCCCCCCCCCACCCCCCCCGGCTCGCACAACCCCCGCAAGACTTAGGGCATACACACCGCAAGAGACCAAATAC